>DASZXM010000647.1:0-9054 GCA_035546415.1 Pseudonocardiaceae bacterium | reverse complement strand
GGGACGTTCGCGGCGCAGGTCGCGTTGAAGCACCTGACCAGCGAACTGGTGGGCCGGTTCGCGTCGGCGGCGGTGACCGAGACCCGCAAGCGGTACGGGGACGGCCGGCTGACGCGGTACGCGGCCGACCTGGTGGTGCCCGATCGGGTCGCGGCCGAGGTGGCGCTGCTCAAGGCGTTGGCGCTGCGGTACGTGATGGCCGACCCGGAACGCCGGGCGTTGCAGGCGCGGCAGCGGGAACTGTTGACCGAGCTGTTCCACACCGTGCTGCGGCGGGCGCCGGAGTCACTGGACCCGGCGTTCCGGCCGGCGTGGGATGCGGCCGGTGACGACTCAGCGCGGCTGCGGGTGGTCGTGGACCAGATCGCGTCGCTGACCGACGGGCAGGCTCTCCGCTGGCATCGCGAACTGTCCGGTATTGGATGATCTGTTCGTTATTTCGCTGTTGGTGACCTGACGACCTGGCCGTGTGATCGGTGGCACACTCGATGACATGGCGGACGATGTGGAAAGCACCAGGCCGGCAAGCCGTCGCCGTCGGCGCAGGGTCCGACAGGCCGTGCTCGCCGAGGTGCGGCGCAGCTTTTTCGACGACGACAACCCGGGCGACGACGGCTCGGCAGGCGTACGCGAGCCGAGACGACCGAAGCCGACGGGGCCGGTGTCCGGCGCCGGTGCGCTGCCGGAGCCGCAGCCGCCACTGATCGCCGTGCTGCCGGACCCGAGGTCCTGACGGCATGCCGACGTCCACGGTTGGGCGGCGCGTCGAGCACGCCCACCTGGCGTTCACGCTCGCCGTCCAGCACGCGCTGGCCGGTGCCCCCACCGACGCCGTCTGCTGGTCGCCCTACTCGGTGGCCAGTGCGCTCGGGCTGACCGCCACCGGTGCCCGCGGCGCCACCCGCGACGAACTGGCCGCACTGCTGCTCGGTTCCGCCACCGGCAGCCTCACCGACCAGGCCACGATGCTCACCGAGGCGAGTTCGCTGACCGACACCGGCCGCGGCGACCCGCCGGTGCTCGGTGTCGCGAACACGTTGTGGGCACACGACAAGCTGCCGATCCGGCCGGAGTTCGCCGCCGAGTTGGCACTGTGGCCGAACGGCGCCGTGCGCGACGCGCCGTTCGAGACCGACCTCGACGGCGCCCGCCGCCTGATCAACGCCGACGTTGCCGAGACGACCCACGACCTGATCCCGGAACTGCTCGCGCCGGGTGTGATCAAACGCGACACGGTCGCCGCGCTGGTCAACGCGCTGTACCTGAAAGTGGCCTGGGGCAACAAGTTCCCGGAGACGGCCACGAAGCCGTTGCCGTTCCACGGTCCCACGTCGGATGCTCCGGTGCCCACGATGCGGCTGGACAAGCGGCTCGGCTACGCGGCCACCGCGGGCTGGCAGGTCGTCGTGCTGCCGGCCGCCGGTGACGTGGAAGCCGTGGTCCTGCTGCCCGACGGCGACCTGCCGGCCGCCGAAGGCGCCCTGGACGCACAGGCGTTCGCCGCGCTGCTCGACGCACCGGCACCCACCACGCTGCACTTGTATCTGCCGAAGTTCAGGGTGCGGGCCAAGGCGCGGCTGAACGACACGCTGCGCAGCCTCGGCGTGCGGACGATGTTCAGCGACGACGCCGACCTCAGCGGCATCTCCGACCAGCCGATGGCCATCGACGCCGTGCTGCACGAAGCGGTGCTGACCATCGACGAGGACGGCCTGGAGGGCGCGGCGGCCACCGCGATGGTCATGCGGGCCCTGTCGATGCACCGCGATCTAACGCGGCCGATCGAGGTCCGCGTCGACCGGCCGTTCCTGTTCCTGGTGCGGCACCGGCCCAGTGGCGCGGTCTACTTCCTGGCTCGCGTCGTCGCACCCTAGAACGGGACGTTGACCAGCTTGTCCGGGTTGACGATGTCGTAGAACGCGACGATCTTGCCGTCCCGGACGGTCATCGCGGTCACCCGAGCGCCCAGCGGGCGGTACCCGTCCTCGCCGGACGTGCCGGCCGTGAGCACGCCGAGGTCGCCGTTGACCAGCACGATCCGCATGCTCTGCAGGCTGTCGACGCCGTACATGCCCATCAGGCCGAGCGCGAAGCGGGCCACCTTGTCCCGGCCGCTGACCTCGCGCAGCGTCGTGCGGGCCTTGCCGCCGCCGTCGCCGACGAGCACCACGTCCGGGTGCAGCAGTTCCATCACGGCCCGCATGTCGCCCTCGGCCATCGCCGTGAGGAACCGGCTCAGCACCTCCTGCTGCTGTTCGATGTCCACACGGGACGGCGGGTCGGCGTCGGCGATGGCCTTGCGGGCCCGCGACGCGTGCTGGCGGGCGGCGTCGACCGACACGTTCAGCGCGTCGGCGATCTCGGCGAACGGCAGGTCGAACGCGTCGTGCATGACGAACGCCACGCGCTGCTCCGGGGTGAGCCGGTCGAGCACGACCAGCGCGGCCATCCGCACCCCGTCGTCGCGCACCACGGCGTCCAGCGGGTCCTCACCCGGCTGGCCCGGCAGCGGTGTGACCAGGGGCTCGGGCAGCCACGGTCCGACGTAGAGCTCCCGCTGCGCCGCCGCCGACCGCAGCTTGTCCAGGCACAGCCTGCCGACCACGGTGGTCAGCCAGGCACGCAGGTCGCGGATCACGGCCCGGTCGGCGGGGGACAGGCCGGCCAGCCGCAGCCAGGCCTCCTGCACGGCGTCCTCGGCGTCGGCGAGCGTCGACGTCATCCGGTAGGCGACGCCCACCAGGTAGGGCCGCAGGTCGGTGAACTGCTCGGTCAGCACGTCAACGCGGTCGCCGTGGTCCACATCGGCCAGCCTAGCCACGCCATTGACCTCGCGGTTTGACGGCCTTTGCTCAGGACGCACTCAGCTTCCCCACAGCTCGTCTGACCATGCTGAACGAGTAGATCGCAGCAGCGCCTTTCGTACCGTGAGGAAGAGAACATGTCGCAACCACACGAGCCGGTACCGGAGCCGGCGGACGGTACGGAACGCGTTCCCGAAACCGGTCCGGGCGGGGGCCGGACCGAGCAGCCACCGCCGGTGGCGGGACCCCAGCCGCCGACGGAGTCCGAGCCAGCTCCGTCGGCGGCGTCTCCGTCCGAGGCGCCCGGGACGCCCGAGCCGCAACCGGTCGGGCCCGCCGGGCACTACGTGTGGGTGCCCGCCACACCACCGCGCCGGTTCGGGCCGGCGCTCAACCGGTTCGTGCGCAACCGCGCGACCCATCTCGTCGCCGCCGTCGTGGTCGGGGCCATCGTCGGCGGCGGCACGGTGGCGATCGTGGACAACGCGGCGAACCACGACGGGAGTCCGCAGTTCTCTCGGGAGGGGCACACCGGCGGTCCGTTCGGGGGTTCGGACCGCCGGTTCCCGGGTTACTTCGTCGGTCCAGGCGGTCAAGGGTCGGGCAACTGACCGGCGCCTCTAGACTCGACGGACGTGGCAGGTCGTATCCGGGAAGCGGACATCGCGCAGGTTCGCGAACGCAGCCGGGTGGACGACGTGGTCGGCGAGTACGTGACGCTGCGCAGGGCCGGTGGCGGCGCGCTGAAAGGCCTGTGCCCGTTCCACGAGGAGAAGACGCCCTCGTTCAACGTACGGCCGAGCCACGGGACGTTCCACTGTTTCGGTTGTGGCGAGGGCGGCGACGTGATCGCCTTCGTGATGAAGATCGAACACCTCGGTTTCATCGAGGCCGTCGAACGACTGGCCGACCGCACCGGGGTGCAGCTGACGTACGAGGGCGGCGCGCCGACCGGCAGCCGGGATCGCGGCACGCGGACCCGGATGATCGACGCGCACAAGGCGGCCGCGGAGTTCTACGCCGAGCAGCTGAGTACGCCGGAGGCCGCGAAAGCCCGTGAGTACCTGGCCGAACGCGGCTTCGACGAGGCCACGGCCAGGGCGTTCGGCTGCGGCTACGCGCCCAGCGGCTGGGACAGGCTCACCAAGCACCTGCTCGGCAGGGGTTTCCAGCTGGACGAGCTGTACAAGGCGCAGCTGGCCAAGGAGGGCCGGCAGGGCAGGCCGAACGACCGGTTCCACCGCAGGTTGCTGTGGCCGTTGAAGGACCTCGGTGGTGACGTCGTCGGGTTCGGCGCGCGCCGGCTGTTCGACGACGACGCGATCCAGGCGAAGTACCTGAACACCAGCGAGAGCCCGATCTTCAAGAAGTCGCAGGTGCTGTTCGGGGTGGACAAGGCGAAGCGGGACATCGCCAAACGCCACCAGGCCGTGGTCGTCGAGGGCTACACCGACGTCATGGCGATGCACGCGGCGGGCGTGCCGACCGCCGTCGCCGCATGCGGCACGGCGTTCGGCGACGAGCACATGGCCGTGCTGCGCAGGCTGATGCTGGACGACGACGCGTTCCGCGGCGAGGTGATCTTCACCTTCGACGGTGACGAGGCGGGCCGGAAGGCGGCGCTGAAGGCGTTCGAGGGTGATCAGCAGTTCGCGGCGCAGACGTACGTCGCGGTCGCGCCGGACGGCATGGACCCGTGTGAACTGTGGCAGGCCAAGGGTGACGTCGCGGTGCGCGACCTGGTGGCCCGGCGGACGCCCCTGTTCGAGTTCGCCATCCGCAGCCTGCTGCGCGACTACGACCTGGACTCGGTGGACGGGCAGGTCGCCGCGCTGCAGCGGACGGTGCCGCTGGTGGCCAGCATCAAGGACCGGGCCAGCCGGGACGGCTACGCCACGAAGCTGGCGTGGTGGGTCGGCTGGGCGGACGAGTCGATGGTGGTGCGGCGGGTCCGGGAGTCGGTCGGCGAGGTGCCCACCGGCAGGCGGCCGCCGAGGCGTCCCGTCGACCCGAACCAGGGCGCGCTGGACGTGGCCACCGGCCCCGCGCGGCCGGACCCGAACGACATCCACCTGCGCGCCCAGCGGGACGTGCTGAAGGCGGCGCTGCAACTGCCGGCGTTCGCCGGACCGGTGTACGACGCGCTGCCCGACGAGGCGTTTCCGAACCCGGCGTACCTCGCCGTGCACCGTGCGGTGCGCGCGGCGGGTGGCACGGGGTCCGGGCTGACCGGTCCGGAGTTGGCACAGGCCGTCACCGAGCAGTGTGCGGACTCCTCGACGCGGACGCTGGTCAGCGAGCTGGCCGTGGAGGCCATGCCGACCAAGCAGGAGAGCGACGTCCGCTACGTCGAGGCGATCCTCGCGCGGCTGCAGAAGGAACTCGTGGCGCGGCAGATCGCGGAGATGAAGTCGCGGTTGCAGCGGCTGAACCCGTTGACCGAGGCGGACGAGTACCGCTCGGTGTTCGGTGATCTCGTCGCGTTCGAGGAGTACCACAAGGCATTGTTGAAGCAGGCGACCGGAGCGTACGAGTGAGCTTGTTCCGTAGGCTGATCGATCCGGGCCTGCCCGGCGACTTTCCCGGCCGGCTGGTCGCGGACGAGCGGGTGGTCGGCGTGGCCGACCTGGCCGACGGCGGGCACGTTGTGGCGACGTCGCTGGGCCTGTGGCTGCCCGACGGCGACGGCGTGCGGCGGATCGGCTGGCACCTGGTCAGCAAGGCGACGTGGGACAAGGGCTGGCTGACCGTGATCGAGGCGGACGAGACCGGAACGGTGTCCGGTGCTGTGCTGCTGACCGACCGGCCGCCGCGCCGGCTGCGGCTGGCCAAGCCGGACCGGGTGCCGGAGGTCGTGCACGCGCGCGTGACCGGGTCGATCAAGTCGAGCCATCACCGTGACCTGCCCGGCGGGGGAGCGTGGGTGGTGCAGCGCTCGGTGGCCGGCAAGGACGGCATCGTGCTGCAGGTGCGGCCGGACCCGGGCACCGACCAGGACGCGGTGCGGTCGCTGGCTGCCCAGGTGGCCGAACGGGTACGCAACGTGAAGCGGAGCGAGTAGTCTCCCAGTACGTACGTACGGTTTATTGGGAGGCGCTGATGTGGGACCCGACGACGTACCTGACCTTCGCCGACCACCGCGGCCGGCCGTTCCGCGACCTGGTCGCGCGCATCGCAGCTGAGCAGCCCCGACGAGTCGTCGACCTGGGCTGCGGCCCCGGCAACCAGACGCTCACACTGGCCGACCGGTGGCCCGGCGCGGTCATCGAGGGCATCGACTCGTCACCGGAGATGGTCTCGGCGGCCCGGGAGGCGGGCGTCGACGCGCACGTCGGCGACGTCAACGCGTGGACGCCGAAGCCGGACACGGACGTGGTGCTGACGAACGCGGTGCTGCAGTGGGTGCCCGACCACCGCGCGCTGCTGCGTAAATGGGCGGGTGAGCTGCCCTCCGGCGCGTGGCTGGCCATGCAGGTACCCGGCAACTTCGGCGCACCGTCACATGCGCTGATCCGCGAACAGGCGAACTCGCCGACGTGGCGTGCATCACTGTCGACGATGGTCCTGCGCGAGGAGGACGTGGTCGCGACGCCCCTGGAGTACGCGAACCTGCTCATGGACGCCGGCTGCCAGGTCGACGCGTGGGAGACGACATACATGCAGCTGCTGACCGGTGAGGACCCGGTGCTGGAGTGGGTCGTCGGCACGGCACTGCGCCCGATCAAGGCCGCGCTGTCGCCGGACGACTGGACGGCCTTCGTCGACGAACTGGCCCCGAAGCTGCGCGCGGCCTACCCGGCGCGGCCGGACGGCACCACGTGGTTCGAGTTCCGCAGGGTCTTCGCCGTCGCCAGGGTGTCGTGACTAACGGTCACTGAGTTTGGCCTTGATCACACCGGCTGCCCCCTGGACCATCGGGTGGTCGGCGAGCCGCCGATAGGCCCGCACGATCTGCTCGTAGCGCTGCCGCCCGGCCCGCGAGCCCAGCACGTAACCCGTAGCGACGCCCAACAGGAAGGTTTTCATCTCCGACTTCGCCTCCTTCGCCCACGACCAGGCTATGCGGCCATCGTGCCGCACCCGGCCGTGCGGCGCCGGGGGGTGGGTCGGGAGGTCACCGAGGGTGCGCTATAGTTGTGCCTGCCCGGGAGGACCGGGCGGCGATCCTCCATAGCTCAATTGGCAGAGCATTCGGCTGTTAACCGAAGGGTTGTTGGTTCGAGTCCAACTGGAGGAGCCAAAACGGCAGGCCAGCGGCCTGCCGTTTCGTCGTATGTGGACTCAGATCGAGTAGTGCCAGACCGCGAGGGAATAGGCGCTGAACCACAACCCGAACAGCGCGATCGCGGTCACCCAGCCGACCATGGCGGCCTTGCGCTGGCCGGCGATGACCGTAGCCAGGACCAGCACGACCGGGAACGCCGAGAGCAGCAGCCTCGTCTTGTCCCACTGGATGCCGGCCGACCCGAGCGCCAGCGCCAACGTCAACGCCGTGTAGACCCAAACCTGCCACGGAAAGTGGAACCGGATCAGCAGCACCGTGAGTACGACGACGGCGACCGTGAGCAGCGCGGTCAACGTGGTGAACGTGGTCGTGTCCTTCGCCACGGCCTGCCACAGCCACTTGACGCTGCTGTAGCCGAAGTCGACGTGCGAGCCGTAGCTGTCCCGCTGGATGCTGAAGTAGCTCGCCCGGCCACCGGTCGTCACGTAGACCCACAGCAGATATCCGACCATGCCGAAGGACGCGGTCGTGCCGGCGATCGGCGCCCACCACCCGCCCCGGTCGCGCATCGAGTCCCGGAACGCGGCGGCGGTCGCGACGATGATCAGCGGCGCGGCCATCGGGCTGACGTAACCGGCGGCGATCACACACGGCCCGGCGAGCCACCATCGGTGCTCGACGATCCCGACGAGCGCCCACACGGACAGCGCGCACAGCAGCGCTTCCGGGTAGGTGAGGGCGTACGTGATCGACATCGGCGCCGCGGCGAACAGGACCATCGAAATGATCTCGGTCCGCCGCGAGTTGCTCACGTTGCGGGCCAGCCGTGCGACCCCGTAACTGGCCACGACACCGGCCACGAACGACACGGCGACACCGGCGACCACGAAGTTCCCGGCGCACAGGACGCTGACCACCTTCACGGCCAGCGGGTAACCGGGGAAGAACACCATGGGCGTCCACGGTGTCCGCGGCCCGATCGGGTTCATCGACGGGTCGACACCGAGATACCCGTGCTGGGCGATCTGGAGGTACCAGTCGCCGTCCCACGTGTGCAGATCGAAGTTCCAGTGGTTGGCGGCCACCAGCAGGGCGTAGACACCGATGCCGACACCCCGTACGACGAGGTACAACACGGCGGGCACGGCTGCCAACAGCCATGCACGAGGCACCCGCCACACGAGCTGCTGGGTGGCGGGCGGTCGGTCTACCGGCGCGGCTAAGTCGGCCATCACACCTTGCCTGTCAGGACTGCCGAGTTCGATCCCGTCAACTCGTCGAACTCCACTTGTATCGTGCCAGCCCCGGTGGTCACCGGGAACGCCGAACCCGAGACGGCAGGGTGTGCCGGATACGTCATCGCTGGTCCCCATGCCGGCACTGTCCACGTCGGTGCTGTCGCACTCCTCATCGTCGGCACAGTGCAAGTGTTACGTGACAAAACTTGACAAACCCAGGGCCGTGACGGGCTGACCCCTGGTCGGCCAACGGCCGGTGTTGCCACCGCGAGCGCGGTCGGTAACCTCTGACCCGTCACGTGCGGGGGCACGTCACGAGGGGCGGTAGCTCAGATGGTCAGAGCAGGGGACTCATAATCCCTTGGCCGTGGGTTCAAGTCCCACCCGCCCTACCACCAGCAGTGTGTTGCGTGAACGACCTCTTCGCCCGGTGGTTCTGTTCGTGAGTTGCCGTCGGCCTTGCCAGGAAGGCAATGACGCCGACACGCAGCGCGGGGCTGATTGGGGGCTGGATGTCACGAGGCGAGCGTCGTGTCGGTCGCCTCCGATCTCTCCTCCTTGTGAGCATTGCCAACAGCGGGAGTCGATGGCCATCCCATGGCGGCATTTCCCGACGACCAGGAAGTGACCTTGAGTTGGAGGGTCAGTTGGTCTCGATGGCGGTGACTGTTGCCACCAATTTGCTGCTAGAGCTTGCCGTCTGTGCAGTTTCTTCATCGTACGTCATCTGCTCGCCATCGAAATCGATGGTGTGGATCTGCGTTCCGCTGGTATCACCAGTGACTTG
>DASZXM010000646.1:0-6139 GCA_035546415.1 Pseudonocardiaceae bacterium | reverse complement strand
TGTCGAGCAGACCGGCCAGCAGTGCCCGCCGCTGTGCTTCGGAGGCACGCAGATAGGCGCTGGGGATGTGCTTGTTCCCCAGGACCCCGATGGTGCGCAACCGTGCCTGCACCGTGCCGGTGGTATCGCGGCAGCTCTGGCACATCCGCAGACCGGTCGAGGGTCGGCCACACTGCGGGCAGGTCGGCCGGGGCGAGGGTGCGGATACGAATCGTGATCGACCACCGCATGATCGGCCGCAGGTCTTCACCTCGGAGGTGAACGGCACGAACTCGGTGCCGCACACAACGCAGTTGCGAGTAGCGATGGGACCGGGTTCGGGCAACCGCAGGCTGTAGCGCAGCGGGGCGCTCGCCGATGGGACTGCGATCAGCCCCTCGTTCTCGATGCGCAGCACGATTTCCGGGTCCGCGGTCGTCAGTTGGGCGGAGGCGGAGGTGCCGTCGCCCAGCCAGGCGCCCAGGGTATACGGCGGAACCAGCAGATCACGCTCCGGCAGCTGCAGCGGCGCCGCGTTGGTGACCGAATGGTTGAGACGCCCGTCCGCGGTCGCGCAGCGAAGCGTTCCGGCGATGTCCGCAGTGGTCCGAACCTCGGCGAATGTCCGCTGATTCCGGTACCGATTGCGTCCGGCCGCGGCTTGCTGCGCAGAGCGCCGTGAGGCGCGTGTTTCGGTGAGCCACTGATGTTCGGCATCCGCGACGATCACCGTGCCGTCGGAGAATTCCACCTCGTAGCAAGGGCGTTCGTACATCGTCTCGGTGGCGGCCACGACCCGAGTCGGTCGTCCGTGCGCGTCGAGCAGGTGGTCTCCGACCGCCACCTCACCCATGGTCGTCCAGCCGGCCGGAGTGGGCAGCGGGGTATCGAGTGCGAGCGCCTTACCCACACCGGGCCTGGCCGCGACGATGATCATCTGGCCGGGGTGCAGGCCGTTGGTCAGTTCGTCCAGGTCGGCGAAGCCGGTGGGGACGCCCAGGGACGAGCCGCCCCGGGAGGCGATCGCGTCGATCTCGTCCATCGTGGGCTGGAGGAGTTCCTCCAGCGACACGTAGTCCTCGCTCAGGCGGCGCTCGGTGACCTCGTAGATGGCCGCCTGGGCGCGGTCCACCACCTCGTCGATCTCCGCACCCTCGGCGCCGTTGTACCCCATCTGCACGATCCGCGTGCCGGCCTCCACGAGGCGGCGCAGCGTGGCCTTCTCCGCGACGATCTCCGCGTAGTAGCCGGCGTTCGCCGCCGTCGGGACCGTGGCGATCAGCGTGTGCAGGTACGGGGCGCCGCCGACCCGGCCCAGTTCGCCGCGGCGTTCCAACTCCGCCGACACCGTGATCGGGTCGGCCGGTTCGCCGCGGCCGTAGAGGTCCAGGATGCAGTCGTAGACCGCCTGGTGCGCGGGACGGTAGAAGTCCGTCGGGGACAACGCCTCCACGACGTCGGCGATGGCGTCCTTGGACAGCATCATCCCGCCGAGTACCGACTGCTCCGCCGCGAGGTCCTGCGGGGGCTGCTTCTCGAACGGGCCGGCCGCCATACCCCGGTCGTCCGTCAGTGCCACCGCGCCCACGCCCCCTCGCACATCTGTTCGAACACCTGGTCGAATCCTAACTCGTGAGGCCGACCTCGTGCGGGATTGCGGCGTGGACACGCAGGGCGATCGGCAGGCACGGAGCAGCACGGTAGGGCCCACCGAACGGCCTAGGCAAACCGTGCTGTGGACAGCTCTGGGGACAGCCTGGGGACAGCTTCGGTCACCCTGATCACAGGCCGCGGGCAGCCTGGGGACAACCTGGGGACAACTTGGTTCGACACATGGAAAGTTGCAGGTTGTCGACCCAGGGGGCACTGTGGAAGAAAGTCGTTGTACGAGTCGTCGGCGTGTCGCCCGCCGGCGCCGCTTCGGCGTGTCGAAGCATGCCGGAACGTGAATCATCCACAGATGGGTGTGGGCGACCGACTGGGCCGGACGAGTGACGACCAGCGGCCGCCCGAGTGATCCACTCGGGCGGCCGCCAGGGCCGGAAGGTGCCGGCGTCAGCCGGCTGAGGTGACCTCGAGGTTGAAGGCCGCCGTGACGTCCGGGTGCAGCCGGACCGTGACCGCGTGCTTGCCCGTGGTCTTGATGTGCCCGGACAGTTCGATCACGCGCTTGTCCAGCACGGGACCACCGGCCGCCCGGATGGCGTTCACGACGTCGGCCGGCGTGACCGAGCCGAACAGCTTGCCCGACGTGCCCGCCGACTTCGCGGTCAGGCGTACGGCGCCGAGGCCCTCGATGGTGGCCTTGACCTCCTTGGCGTGGTCGAGGTCGCGGATGCGGCGACCCTCCTGCGCCCTGCGGATCGTCGAGACCTGCTTCTCCGCGCCCTTCGTGGCCTTGATGGCCAGGCCGCGCGGCAACAGGAAGTTGCGGCCGTAGCCGTCCTTGACCTCGACGGTGTCACCGGGGCCACCGAGGCCGCTCACGTCAGTGGTGAGAATGAGCTTCATGATCCACTCCGATGCGGGGTCAGCGTGCCGTGGACGTGTACGGCAGCAGGGCCACCTCACGCGCGTTCTTCACCGCGATGGCGATGTCGCGCTGGTGCTGGCTGCAGTTGCCGGTCACCCGACGGGCGCGGATCTTGCCCCGGTCGGAGATGTACTTCCGGAGCAGACCGGTGTCCTTGTAGTCGATCAGGTTCGCGCTCTTGTCCTTGCAGAAGACGCAGACCTTCTTCTTGGGCTTACGAACAGGTGGCTTGGCCACAGTAGTAACTCCGTATCAACGCGACAAAGGAAATGGGGGTCAGAACGGGGGTTCGTCGGCGAAGCCGCCACCGCCACCGCCGGCAGGCGGTGCGGAACCCCACGGGTCGTCGGCCGGGGCACTGCCGCCACCGCCACCGCCGAACCCACCGCCGCCACCGGTGCCCCGGGCGGCCTTGTTGACCTTGGCCGTCGCGTAGCGCAGCGAGGGGCCGACCTCGTCGACCTCCAGCTCCACCACGGTGCGCTTCTCGCCTTCCTTCGTCTCGAAGGAACGCTGGCGCAGCCGGCCCTGCACGACGACCCGCATGCCGCGGGTCAGCGACTCGGCCACGTTCTCCGCGGACTGCCGCCAGATGTTGCACCGCAGGAACAGCGCCTCGCCGTCCTTCCACTCGCCGGTCTGGCGGTCGAAGGTGCGGGGTGTCGAGGCGACCGTGAAGTTCGCGACGGCGGCACCCGATGGCGTGAAGCGCAGTTCCGGGTCGGCGGTCAGGTTGCCGACCACGGTGATCGTCGTCTCACCAGCCATGTCGCGCCTCTCAGGCCTTGGCCTTGGCCTTCACCGGGTCGCGGCGGAGCACCTTGGTGCGCAGCACGGACTCGGTGAGCGACAGCTGGCGGTCCATTTCCTTGACCGCGTCCGGCTCGGAGTTCACGTCCAGCAGGGCGTAGATGCCCTCGGCGTGCTTGTTGATCTCGTAAGCCAGGCGGCGCTTGCCCCAGACGTCGACCTTCTCGACGGTCCCGCCCGACGTGCGGATGACGTTGAGGTAGTTCTCCAGCGACGGTGCGACGGTGCGCTCGTCGAGGCTGGGGTCGAGGATGATCATCACCTCGTAGTGACGCATGAGGACCACTCACCTCCTGTGGACTCGGCGGCCATGGACTCTCCATGGCAGGAGGGGTCGTTGCGTCAGCAACCCGTCAATGTTAACAGCGCGTGTTCGCCCGCCCTGCGCCGACCCGGTGACCGGCCCTCAGGACGCGCGCACCCTGCGCAACACCCACGTGCGCACCAGGCCGGCCGTGACGCCGGCGAGCATCAGCACGGCCAGCAGCATCGGCAGGCCGACGCCGTTGCCGAGGGTGCCGCCGGGCAGGGAGAGCGCCTCGGCGTGGCCCGCGGTCCGCACGTCGTCGCTCGTGCCGTCGTCGCCGCCCTGGCCGAGCTCGCCGTAGGTGGGCGAGTAGCCGGGGACCGAGCCGCCGTACTTGACGCCCGGCGACGGGTCGAACAGCCCGGCGGACGCGAACGGGATGCCCGCGTACCTGGCCAGCGGGGACTCGGCGAGGCCGTAGTCCAGGAGGGTGGCGCCGCCGAACAGCGAACCGCCGCTGCCCAGGCCGGCCGGCAGGCCGCCGAGCACGGGTGAGTTGGACGACGGCATTCCGGAGTTGCCGCCACCGCCGCCGGAGTGGGTGGTGCCGCCCGAACCGCCGCCCGACGTGCCGGTCTTGCCGGGGTCGGTGCCGCCGCTGCCGGACGTGCCGCCGCTCTTGGGCAGCAGGCCGGCCTGCTGCTGGATCTGCTTGGACGCCGAGTCGATGGTGGACGCGCCCTGCTGCACCGGGGCGGTCACGGCGTTCACGCCGGTGACGGTCACGGCGCACAGCGAGGCCAGCGTGCTCTGGACGGTGCCGGTGATCGTGCCGAGCACCGGGCCGAGCAGCGGGATCTTGTTCAGCTGGGCGGTCACGGCGTTGGCGATCTGGCCGCCGGTGATGGTGCCGGTGCCGGTGGGCAGCGAGCCGATCGGGATGGGCGGCAGGGCCGTGAACGCCGACTTGAACGGGCCGGCCAGGGTGGGCCCGAGGATCGGGACGGCGTCGATGATGCTGGTGATGGGCGAGACGACCGCCGACGGGCGCAGCTCGACCGGGGTGCCGGGGGCACCCTTGACCGTGGTCGCACAGCTGCCGATGACGACCGGGTCCGCCGAGCCGGTCGCGTCGGCCGTGGCCACGACGCCACCCGCGGTCACCGCGGCGACGATCGCCGCCACGATCGCGAACCGTGCCCATCTGGCGTGCATGCCTCGTTCCCTCCCGGTGCGTACCGGCCGGTAGCGTCACAGGTTAGAACGAACGTAACCCCATTCGGTGACGCTGAAACCACCAGGTATTCACAGCGAAACAGCCGAGCCGACATTTCGGCCCGGTCCCGGACCGCTCGTGCCGGTGGTCGGTGGTGTGGCTCCGTCCGGCGGGGCGACTACCCTCCTTGCATGCTCATCGGTGCCCACGTCCGCGACGACGACCCGCTCGGCGCCGCTGCCGAGCGCGGTGCCGAGGTCGTCCAGTTCTTCCTGACCGACCCGCAGTCCTGGAAGACACCCAAGCCGCATCCGCAGGCCGACGCCCTGAAAGCCACCGAGCTGACGATCTTCGTCCATTCGCCGTACGTGATGAACGTGGCGTCGACGAACAACCGCATCCGCATTCCGTCCCGCAAGACGGTGACCGAACACGCCCGGATGGCGGGCGAGCTGGGCGCGCGGGGCCTCGTGGTGCACGGCGGGCACCTGACGAAGGGCGAGGACCCGCAGGTCGGGATCGAGAACTGGCGGAAGCTGTTCGAACGGCAGGCCGACCAGGGCGGGTTCGGCACCCGCATCCTGGTGGAGAACACCGCGGGCGGCGACAACGCGATGGCCCGCAACTGGGACGTGCTGGCCCGCCTGTGGGACCGGATCGGCGAGTTCGACGTCGGGTTCTGCCTGGACACGTGCCACGCGTTCGCCGCCGGGGAGGAGCTGGCCGACATCGTGGACCGCACACTGGCCATCACCGGCCGGATCGACCTGGTCCACCTGAACAACTCCCGCGACGAGTTCGGCTCGTCACGGGACCGCCACGCGAACATCGCCGACGGCACGATCGACCCGAAGGCGCTGGTGGAGGTGCTGGCCTCGGCCGGTGCCCCGGCGGTGGTGGAGACACCGGACGAGGGTCAGGCCGAGGACATCGCCTACCTGGTCGAGGCGCTGGGAGCGTTCCGGAAGTGACCCGGGGCGTGCCGGACGTGACGGCGGCCGTGCGGCAGGGCGACTCGGTCGGGGAACCGGAGGAGGTGGCGGCGGTCCCGATGCAGGACGACGCCCGGGGCCGGCGCGGGCCCCGGCTGGCCAGGGACCTGAGCCGCATCGCGCTGGTGGTGATCGTGCTGCTGTGCGGCGTGACACTGGTGTTCGGCTACCTGAACAAGGACAGGTGCACCGGTCCGACGTACGACAAGTGGGGCCGCAGCTACGACCTGACACTGCGCAGCGAGCGCGACGTCTGCTACTCCGACATCCAGTACCTGTGGATCGGCAGGGACATAGACCGGCACGTGTTCCCGTACGTGCACGGCGGCATCGACAAGGCGTGCCAGTTGTTCGGCGGCACC
>DASZXM010000645.1:0-8836 GCA_035546415.1 Pseudonocardiaceae bacterium | reverse complement strand
GTTAATAGTTTGCACACCGCTGTCACAGATTTGCAGTAAGTCAGGCCGGATCGTGATCCGTTGCGTTTCGCGGCTGGGCGGGCGTCGTTTCGCGGACAACGGCCGGCGAACCGGCGGTCGACGGCCGCATCGCGGTTAGCGTGCGGTGACAGCAGCCAATCGACCCGAACACGCGGCTGCCCGAATCGCGCGAGGAGACACATGACGACCGAGCAACCCGCCGACACCCGGGACATGGTCATGGCACACGACATGTTCCGCAGGGAGATCGGCCAGGCGCCCGCGCTCGTCCTCGGTGTCGCGGCCGGGGACGTCGAGCGCGCGGGGATCGTGGCCGGGCACATCACGCTCGTGGACTCGATCCTGCACCATCACCACCACGCCGAGGACATCGGTCTGTGGCCGATGCTGCGGTCCAAGGCCGGCGCCGAGGTCGAACCGATCGTGCGGACCATGGAGGGCCAGCACGAGGCGATCGAGAAGATCAACGCCGAGGTCACCGCGGGACTGGCCAGTTGGCCGGCCACCGCCGACCCGGGCGAGGCGGCCGCGCTCGCCGACGCGCTGCGCCGCCTGCACGACGCGATCGTCGAGCACCTGGCCCTGGAGGAGGAGCAGGTGCTGCCGCTGATCGAGCGGCACATGAACGCCGCCGAGTGGCACGAGGTCGTGTCCGGCGGCGCCGGCGAGGTCCCGCCGGAGCGGATGGCCCTGGTCTTCGGGCTGACCGTGCACCAGGCCGACCCGGACGTGGTGCGGGAGGTCGTCTCGCACATGCCGCCGGAGATCGGCCCGACCATCGTCGACACGGCGGCCAAGGCGTTCGCCGAGCACGCGGAGCGCGTGTACGGCACGGCCACTCCGGCTTACTGAGACGGGGCTCGACAGTACACTGTGGACGCTGAGGGGCGGCCGGCGTCAGGCCGTTTCGAGCCGCTCGCCGCGCAGGCCGACGCAGTCCAGTGCCCAGAAGGTGTCGGAGTACACGAAGGTGCCGGTCATCCAGTCCTGGTACCCGGACAGTGTGGCGACCTGGAAGGCACCGGGCGGGTAGCGCAGTGTGGGCGGCCGGAAGCCCGCCTTCGTGGCGTCGGCGAAACCCCGCGGGCCGTAGTAGAGCGGTGAGCCCTCCAGGAACACCAACGGGATGCCCAAGGCGTCGGCTTCGGCGAGCGCTTCGGCCACCAGGCGGGTACCGATGCCGCGGCGCTGGAACTCCGGCAGCACCCCCAGCGGCGACAACGAGAACACGTCCACCAGCCGGGGCAGCGCGTCCAACCGGCACGCGCTGAGCATCACGTGACCGACCACCCGCTCGCCGACGACGGCGACCAGCGACAGCGGCGGCACCGCTGCCGGAGCGGCACGCAACGCGTCGACCAGTGTGGGAACCCGGTCGCCGTCCCCGAATGCCCGCGCGTGCACGTCGCGTACGGCATCGTGATCGCCGGCCCGTTCCCGCCGGATCACCGGCTCGACACGCCCACTTCGCTGGTCGTCGCTGGGACTCATGACCGTCGAGGCTAGCTCCGCGAGCATCGGCTCGCGACGCAATTGTCGCCCGGGCCGGAGCCGAACAGCGGCGTCGCGGATCAGTCGTCGAGCATTTCGGTGCGCAGGAACGGCTCCGGGATAGCGAACGCGTCCACCAGGGTCGCGGCGTGCGGGCGCAGTTCCCGGCACAGCGTGTTCACCGCGTCGTTGACCAGCTTGCCGCGTGCCGCCGTCAGCCGGCCGTGGCCCAGGAACCAGGCCAGATCGCCGTCGATGTTGCTGAGCACGTACAGGTCGCACACCCGGTCCAGCAGTTCCCGCGTGCCCGGGTCGGCGCAGCGGTCGATCGCGGCCACGAACGCCTCCAACACCACCCGGTCGACGTGCACCCGCGCGGCCCGCAGCACATGGTCCTGGGCGTCGTTGAACACGTCGAACGGGTCGGCGTCGCCGCTCGCCGCGCGGCGCAGCCGCCGGGCCAGGCCGTCCAGCACGTGCGTCTCCCGGTCCTCGAACGCCCGGACGTGCCACGCGCGGTCGAACAGGTCGTCCCCGGTCGGGTTCGCGGTGACCAGCCGTTCGATCACGGCTCGTGCCGCGGTTCGCTCGATCACGGCGCCCACGAACTGCTCGGCCACGAACCGCGCGGTCGCCAGCGTGCCCAGGTCCTCGAAGTGCGCGCGGTAGCTGGTCAGCAGGCCCTTCGCGACCAGTTGGAGCAGCACCGTGTTGTCACCTTCGAACGTGGTGAACACGTCCGTGTCGGCCTTCAGGCCGGTCAGCAGGTTCGCCGCCAGGTAGCCCGCGCCGCCGCACGCCTCCCGGCACGCCTGGATGGTGGCGGTCGCGTGCCACGTCGCCACGGCCTTGATCCCGGCCGCCCGCGACTCCAACTCCCGCTGCCGCTGCTCGTCGGGGTGTTCGGCCGTCTGCAGGGCGTCCAGGTCGGTGACCAGTTCCTCCTGCGCGAAGTGCAGCGCGTACGTGGTGGCCAGCGCGGGCAGCAGGCGCCGCTGGTGGGCGCGGTAGTCCAGCAGCCGCACCTCGGCGTCCTGGCCGGGGCGGCGGAACTGGCCGCGCCGCTCGCCGTGGCGCACGGCGATGGTCAGCGCGCGCTTCGTGGCGCTGCCGGCACTGCCGGCGACGCTGATCCGGCCGCGGATCAGGGTGCCGATCATGGTGAAGAACCGCCTGCCGTCGCCCTCGATCGGGCTGCTGTAGGTGCCGTCGGCGGCGACCTGCGCGAAGTGGTCCAGCAGGTTCTCCCGCGGGACACGGACGTGGTCGAACGTGAGGCGGCCGTTGTCCACGCCGTTCAGGCCGCCCTTGCGGCCGCAGTCGCCGATGGTGACGCCCGGCCAGGGCGTGCCGTCCGGGTCCCGGATCGGGACCAGCAGGGCGTGCACGCCGCGCTCCCGGGCACCGGTGACCAACTGGGCGAACACCACGGCCATCCGGCCGTCGCGGGCCGCGTTGCCGATGTAGTCCTTGCGCGCGCCGACGTCCGGCGTGTGCACGACGAACTCCTCGGTGGTCGGGTCGTAGGTCGCCGTGGTGCGCAGGTGCTGCACGTCGGAGCCGTGGCCGGTCTCGGTCATCGCGAAACAGCCGAGCAGGGACAGGTCCATGATGTCGGCGAGGTACCGCTCGTGGTGGCGACGCGTGCCCAGCAGTTGGACGGCGCCACCGAACAGTCCCCATTGGACACCGGCCTTCACCATCAGCGACAGGTCGCCGAACCCGAGCATCTCGAACGCCACGACCGAGCCGCCGACATCGCCACCGCCGCCGAACTCGGTGGCGAACCCCAACCGGGGCATGTCCGTCCCGGCCATCACGTGCAGCTGGTCCAGCACCAGGGCGCGGTGCTCCTCGGTGCTCATCGCCGCGGTGTCCGGGACGTCCACGCCGGCCAGGTGGTGGCGCAGTCGGTGCCGCAGATCGGCCCAACGGCCGTCCAGGACCGTGGTCAGTTCGGTGACGGTCGAGTCGAGGCGGGCGTTCATGTGCCGAGACTAGTCGCGCCCCGCGGAACGTCGCCGTCCACAGCGGACGAGACTCCCTACCACTCTTACCGTATAACACAAGGTGGGTCTTGCGGCAAGACCCCTGTCGTGCCGCACAATGCGCCGGCCAAGTCGTCGTACAGGGGGTTTCATGATTGACGTGATCATCGCCGGCGGTGGACCGACCGGGATGATGTTGGCCGCCGAGTTGCGGCTGCACGACCTGCACGTGGTCGTGGTGGAGAAGGAACAGGAACCGCCGGCGATGGTCCGGTCGCTGGGGCTGCACGTGCGCAGCATCGAGGTGATGGACCAGCGGGGCCTGCTGGACCGGTTTCTCGCGGTCGGCACCCAGCACCCGGTCGGTGGGTTCTTCGCCGTCCTGGGCAAGCCCCGGCCCGAGCGGTTGGACACCGCGCATCCCTACACGCTCGGCATCCGGCAGCCCGTCACCGACCGGCTGCTGGCCGAGCACGCCGCCGAGGTGGGTGCCGAGATCCGGCGCGGCAGCGGAGTGGTCGGGGTGAGCCAGGACGACGAGGGGGTCACCGTCGAACTGGCCGACGGCACGCGGCTGCGGGCGCGGTACCTCGTCGGCTGCGACGGCGGCCGCAGCACCGTGCGCAAGCTGGTCGGCATCGACTTCCCCGGCGAACCGAGCACGGCCGAGACGCTGTTGGGCGAGATGGAGGTGACCGCGGCACCCGAGGACGTGACCGCCGTGGTGACCGAGATCCGCACGACGCAGATGCGGTTCGGCCTCGGGCCGATCGGGGACGGGGTGTACCGCGTCCTGGTGCCCGCCGACGGTGTGACCGAGGACCGTGGGACACCACCGACGCTGGACGACTTCCGGCGGCAACTGCGGGCGATCGCCGGCACCGACTTCGGCGTCCACTCACCGCGGTGGCTGTCCCGCTTCGGTGACGCCACCCGGCTGGCCGAACGCTACCGGGTGGGCCGGGTGCTGCTGGCCGGCGACGCGGCGCACATCCATCCGCCGGCCGGCGGGCAGGGCCTCAACCTCGGTGTCCAGGACGCGTTCAACCTCGGCTGGAAACTGGCCGCGACGATCGCCGGCTGGGCCCCGCCCGGACTGTTGGACACCTACCCGGCCGAACGCCGGCCGGTGGCCGCCGACGTCCTGAACACCTCCCGCGCCCAGATCGAGCTGATGTCCACCGAGCCGGGCCCGGTGGCCGTGCGCAGGCTGCTGGCGGAACTGATGGACCTCGACGAGGTGAACCGGTACCTGACCGAGAAGGTCACGGCGATCGGCATCCGCTACGACTTCGGCGAGGGACATCCGCTGCTCGGCAGGCGGATGCGGGACATCGGCCTGAAGCGCGGGCGTCTCTACGGGCTGATGCACGCCGGCCGCGGCCTGCTGCTCGACCAGACCGGCCGGCTGTCCGTGGCGGGCTGGACGGATCGCGTCGACCACGTCGTGGACGTCAGCGAGGAGTTGGACGCGCCCGCGGTGCTGCTGCGCCCGGACGGCCACGTGGCGTGGGTCGGCGAGGACCAACAGGACCTGGTCGGCCCCCTGACCAGGTGGTTCGGCACGGCAAGCTGAGCCGGGGCGCGGCCGGTGCGCATCCGGTCGAAGAAAGGACTGACGCGGCCGGCAACAGTCCACTGAGGACAGCAGCGACGTTTGAACTGTCAATTGTCGTGGTGCACACTGGTCGCATGACCGGATCGGCCGACGGTGACGTCCCACGCTGGCTGGACCAGGACGAGCAGCGGACCTGGCTCGCGCTCATCGGCGTGCTGATCTGGCTGCCGGCCGCGTTGGACGCGCAGTTGCAGGCCGACGCCGGCCTCAGCCACTTCGAGTACCAGGTGCTCGCGATGCTGTCCATGTCCCCCAACCGCACCGCCCGCATGGGCGATCTCGCGGCGCTGGCCAACGGCTCGCCGTCCCGGTTGTCCCACGTCGTCGCCCGGGCCGAGAAACAGGGCTGGGTGACGCGTGGGGCCGACCCGGACAACAAGCGCGTCGTGCTGGCGACCCTCACCGACGCCGGCTGGGACAAAGTCGTCGCCACCGCGCCCGGCCACGTCGAAGCCGTCCGCCGATACGTCTTCGACCCGCTCACCCCGGACCAGGTGCGGCAGCTGCGCGAGGCCCTGACCCTCATCCGCCACACCGTGGACCCGGAGGGTCGCCCGCCGATCGACCGGTCCTGACCACGGGACCGCCGTCAGCACCCGCACGTGCGTTCAGCGGCGGAGCAGGCGGAGCAGCAGTGGTGGGCGTCCGCCGAAACCCTCGGCTTCCATGGCTGCCAGGGCAACGCGGGGCAGGTCGTGGGCTGCCGGGAACGCCAGGTATCTCGGGACCCACGTCGGGGCGAACTTGTCGTTGAAGCGGTACAGCGACTCGATCTGCCACCACCGCGATCCCAGGCGCAGCAGCGCCGCCCACAGCCGGGCCACCGGGCCCGCCCCCAGTCGGCTGCCGCGTTCGAGAGCGGCCCGGAACACCGCGAAGTTCAGCGAGACCCGGGTCATGCCCATCGCCGGGCACGCGCCCAGCAGCGCGATGATCAGGAACTCCATCAGGCCGTTGTCCGGGGCGTTCCCGTCCCGGCTCATCAGGTCCAGCGACAGGCCGTCCGCGCCCCACGGCACGAACTGCAGGATGCCGTGCACCGCGCCGTCCCGTTCGGCCGTCACCACCACGCAGTCCGGGTCGTGCGGGTCCGCGACGCGGGACAACGCCATCGAGAAGCCCCGTTCCGCGCCGGAGCGCCAGGAGCGCGCCAGCCGGCCCAGTTCCGCGCGTTCGGCGTCGGCGAGGTCGCCGACCCGCCGGACCCGTGCCGCGTAACCCGCGCGCTCGATACGGGCCACGGCCTGCCGGACGCCGCGCATGCGCCTCCCGGTGAGCGTGAACGACTCGGTGGCGACCACCGCTTCGTCGCCCAGTTCCAGGACGGCCAGGCCGTGCCGGGCCCACGCCGTGGCCGCACGCTCCGAACAGCCGAGCACCGCTGGGGTCCACGCGTGGGCCACGCACCGGTGCAGGAACTGCTTGATCGCCTCCGGCCACGCCTCCGCGTCGCCCAGCGGGTCACCGGACGCCAGCGCGACACCGGCCAGGACCCGGTAGGCCACGGCGGCCTTGCCGCTCGCCGAGAACACCACGGACTTGTCACCGCGCAGTGCGAAATAGCCGAGCGAGTCGGATCGGCCGTGCCGCTCCAGCAGCGCACGCGCCCGCGTCTCGTCGTCCGATGCCAGCGCGGACTTCGGCTCGGCCGAGCGCAGCAGGAAGTACCCGCCCACCAGGACCGCGGCGACCGTCGACCAGCCACCGATCGCGGCCGTCAGGTCGTCGACCAGCTCGTGCCGGAACACCAGCGGACCGGACACACCGACCAGGGCCAGCACCACCTGCTCGACGCGCTGCACCAGCGACGGATCGCCGGCCAGCTCGTGCCGGTTCACCACCAGGATCAGCGTGTCCGCGACCGCCCCGACGACCAGCAGTTGAACGAACACCACGATCGCCGGCCACCGGCCCATCACCGGGTCGGGCAGCGCGACGAACCGGTCCCTGCGGACCACGAGCGCCACCAGCAGCACGGCCGTCACCAGGACGGCGACCCAGCCCCGGTGCGACATCACGTGCAGCGCCAGCAGCAGCACGGCGAGCACCACCGCCGCCTGCCATGCCCGCCGTTTCCGCCTGCGCAGGCCGGCGCCGACCAGCACCAGGCCGATCCCGGCGCCGACGGTGAGCGTGCTGGCCACCACGTGGGCCGGCAGCGACGGGGTCAGCCCGTCCACCACCGGCGGGCCGAGGCGGTGGGCGATCGGCCGGAACGCCACGGCCAGCACGCCGAGCAGGCCGACCAGTCGTGCCGCCCAGGCCAGCGTCCGCGTCGCGCGGGCACCGTCGGACCAGCTCAGCATCGCCGCGGATGGCTTCCCGGTGATCACCGTCACGGTCTCTCCCTCACCCGACACGGTGTCGCACCTGTCCGGCCAGGCGGCTCGACGATCGGGCGGGCGGCGGGTGTGCCGGCGAGTCCAACCGGGCGACCAGCCAGGGCAGCGCACCGGCGAACGCCTGGCTCCAGAAGTAGAACGTGTGGCGCTGACCGGGTGCGATCACCAGGTGCGTCGGCACGCCGGCCGGTGGGCCGAGCGTGGCCAGGTAGCGGGCCGCGCCCGTCGGGGCGCCGTCGTCCGCGCCCGCCGCGAACCAGCCGGCCACCGCGCCGTGGAACCTGCGGTGCGCGAACAGGTACGCCGGTTCGTGGTTGTCGAAGTCCTGCTGCGACCCGTGGAACAGCACGGCCACGGTGTCACCGATCTCGTTCGTGCTCCCGGTCCGCGGACCGTCGACACCGCTGAAGTCGGCGAACGCGCCGACCATCGTCGGATGCCGCAGCGCGAGCATCACGGCGCACTCCCCGCCCTCGGAGTATCCGACGAGACCCCACCCGTGCCCCGGCGGCTGGGTGGCGAACCGGCTCCGCACGAACGCGGGCACGTCGACGGTCAGGTATGTCTCGGCGTTCCCGACGGGACTGTCCACGCACTCCGTGTCGGCGGTCAGCGAACCGTTGACGTCCGGCATGACCACGATCGGCGCGCGCCCGCCGTGCGCCGCCGCCCACACGTCCAGCGTCCGTGTCACCCGGCCGCCGTCGATCCAGCTCATCGGGCTGCCGGGCGTGCCGTGCAGCAGCACCAGGACGGGCAACCGGGGGCGCGGGCGCGCGAACCACGCGGGCGGCACGTAGACCTCCGCCGGTCGCGCCCTGAAGTGGGACGTCGTGCCGGGGATGTCGATCGTCACGACCAGCCCGTCCGCCGGCACCGCGCGGCTGTTGAGCCGGGCGAGCGGCACCATGTCCGCGCCGGGCACGCCGAATGCCTGACCCAGGGTCAGAAAGTAGCCGTAGTAGGCGTTCACGCCGGCCAGCACGTTGGCCGCGACCACCACGAACGCCACCACACCGAGCGCGGTCCGCGAGTACCAGCGCCGAGCCCGGAACACCGCCAGCGCGACGAGCACGACGACGGGCACGATCAACACGACGCGGACCGGCCACCAGTCGATCAACGACAGGTTCGCCAACCAGCTCGTCACGCCACCTCCCCACCCCACTACAAGCGTGTAGCAGGTTAGGGGCCGCGGTGTGACATCCAGGTCAGCGGCACCGGATCGGCGTCACCGGATCGCCGCGCCCGCCGCCGCGGTCAGCGCGATAGCGAACAACAGGTACGACGCCAGCAGCCCGCCGGGGGTGGCGGCCGAACTCAGCGTGCCGCCCACGGCGCGGCCGATGAGCTGTCCGACACACTCGGCGGTGATG
>DASZXM010000644.1:0-5258 GCA_035546415.1 Pseudonocardiaceae bacterium | reverse complement strand
TCGGGTCGAGCGAGCTGACCAGACCGCCGACGTCGACGGCCAGCGTCTTGCCCACCGGTTGGATCCCGACCGCGGCCAGGTCGGCCGTTGCCGTCGCCGTGTCGTCGGTGCCGACGTAGGCCTCGATCGACTGCTGCTTCGAGCCGACCATCAGGCCGCCCCGGGCCGGGTCGTACGCGGTGCCCGGCACGGTGGACGCCGGTCCCACGTCGGTGGCGCCGGACAGGTCGATCCGGAACAGCTTCTTGTACGCGCCCGGCTCGAAGCCCCCGTCCCGCTCATCCACCAGGAACGTCGTGTTGCCCAGTGCCGTGATCTCACTGACCGCACCGCTGTTGGTCTTCGGGTCGTCGAGCAGGTACAGGTACTCGTGTGTGGCGTGCGAACGCAGGTTGTACGTCACGATCCGCAGGGTGGTCACGTTGGCCGGCTTCTTGGTCAGGTCCGGGGTCCGCAACGCGGACTGCATCATGCCGACCAGCGTCGAGCCGTCCGGCGTGATCGTCAGGCCCTCCATACCCTTGTTCGGCACCCGCATCGCCAACTCCGCCGGCAGCGATCCGTCGAACGGTGACAGGCGGCCGATCTGCCGGCCGGTCCGGTCGAAGTGCGTGATGAACGGGCCGTACTCGTCGGACACCCAGAACGTGCCGTCGGGCATGGCCACCAGACCCTCGGAGTCGTAGCCGTTCGGGTCGGCGGGCAGCGGGTTGCCGTTCAGGTCGACGATGGTCTCGCCGGTGTTCGCCTGGCTGTTCACGCGGCCGGAGTACGGCGTGCCGTCCGCGGCGCGCAGCGGGATCACCTTCTCCAGCACGGCGTTCGTGCCGACGAAGCGGAACTTCCCGATCGACGGGTCGAAGTCGGGCAGCGGCTCGACCTTCTCGCCGTCGGGACCGTCCACGTTCGGGCCGCGGTCGGTGACGCCGTAGAACTCGTCCTTCGACCCCGGCACCGGGTACAGCGAGGAGCCGAACGCGCCACCGGTGATCCGGACACCGCCGATGGTGACCAGCGGCGGGACGTGCGTCTGGTAGAGCCGGACGGCGTCGCTGACGGTGTAGGTGAACGTGTCGGTGCCGGTGAATCCGGCGGCCGGCGTGTAGCTGAACGAACCGTCCTGGTTCAGGGTGAGCGAACCGTGCGCGGGAGCGGTGTGCGCGACCAGCGTGACGGGCGAGCCCTTGTCGTTGCCGAGCACTCCGCTGCCGCGCACGGTGAGCGTCCCACCCGCGGTGACGCGGTACGCGTCGGCGCGCGCCCGTAACGCCGGCCCGTTGCCGTGTGCCTGAGCCACGCCGCCGGCCAGCAGCGTCAGCGTCACCGCGGCCGCGACCGCGATTCCCAACCGGTTCATCCGACGACCTCCTCGCGCCACGTCGCACGACGCGGCGCCGGAAGTCTGGCCAGTGCGGATGTCCTCCGGGCGACCACTCGGCGACCGGCCGGTGAACGTGCCGCGTCGGCGCTACCCGGCGGCGACCACGTCCAACGCCGCACGGACGATGCTGTCGGTGTCGATGCCGTGGTAGCGGTGCACGTCCTCGACGGAGCCGACCTGGCCGAACCGGGTCACGCCCAACGACACCGTGGGCACCTGGTTGACCGTGCCGAGGAACGCCAGCGTGTGCGGATGCCCGTCCAGCACGGTGACCAGCGGTGTCGCCCGGGCCGCCGGGAACACCTGGTCCAGGATCCAGCTCGGCCCGTCGTCCCTGCCCTGCCGCGCCCGCAGCGCTTCGAACAGCAGGCCGGGACTGGTCACGCAGACGACGTCGGCAGTGCCCAGACGGTCGGCCGCGGCCAGCGCCTCGGGCAGCATCGCGCCCATCGCCGCGATCGTCACCGTCGGCCGCTCCACCCGCCGGATCGGGTACGCCCCGGCCACCACCTGCCGCCGCCTGCGTTCCCGCGCGGCCGGGTCGGCCGGCACGTCCGCCAATTGCTGGTCGACCGGGCGCGTGGACAGCCGAAGGTACGCCGACCCCCCGTCCGGTTTGCCCAACCGGGCCAGGCTGGCCAACAGCGTCCACTCCACGTCCACCGCGAACGCGGGTTCGTAGCTCACGCAACCGGGTTGCTCGATGCCGATCGACGGTGTCGTGATCGACTGGTGCGCACCACCTTCCGGGGCCAGCGTCACCCCGGACGGCGTGCCCACCAGGATCGACTGCCCACCGGCGTAGATCCCGAACGACCACGGCTCCAGCGCCCGTTCGACGAACGGGTCGTACAGCACGCCGATCGGCAGCAGCGGCCGGCCCCACCGGCTCCACGTCGCGCCCAACTCCCCCAGCAGCCCCACCAAATTCGTCTCGGCGATGCCCAGTTCGATGTGCTGCCCGGTGGGCTTCTCCCGCCAGTGCAGGATCGTCTCCGCGTCGTCGGCGAACCAGTCCACGCGTTCGCGCGCCGACCACACGCCGACCTTGTTGACCCAACCGCCCAGGTTGGTCGTTGAACTGACGTCCGGACTGACCGTCACCACGCGCCGCGCGGCTTCCGGTGCCTCCCGGGTCAGGTCCAGCAGCACGCGGCCCAGTGCGGCCTGTGTGGTGGCCATGCCGGTGGGCGTGCGGCCGATGTCGGCCGGCAGCGCGGGCGGTGGGGTGAGGCGCTGTTCCGGCCTGCGCAGCCGCCGCGCGGTGTCCGCGCACAGCCGGCCCGGCTCGCTGTCATCGGCGAACCGCTGCCACGGCCGGTCCACCTCCATCCCCAGCCTGCCGGCCAGTTCGCGCATCTGCTCGTTGCTCAGCAGCGACGAGTGGTTCTGCGGGTGTCCCTGGATGGGCAGGCCGTTTCCCTTGATGGTGTAGGCGAAGACGACCGTCGGTCGAGTGTCCTCGATGGACTCGAAGGCGCGGTCGAGTGCGGTGAGGTCGTGGCCGCCGAGGTTGCGGATCGCCGCCATCAGCGTGTCGTCGTCCAGGCCGGCCACCAGTGCCCGCAGCGGTTCGCCGTCGGGCAGCCGCTCCCGCAGCTGCGCCGGGGTGCACCGCAGCAGCCGCTGGTACTCCGGGTTCGACATCATGTCGATCCGGGTGCGCAGCGCGTCGCCACCGGGGCGGGTGAACAGTTCCTCCAGCAGCCGCCCGTACTTCAGGGTCAGCACCTGCCAGCCCGCGCTGGCGAACATGCCCTGCAACCGGTCGGCGGCGATGTTGGGCACGACCCGGTCCAGGGACTGCCGGTTCAGGTCGACGATCCACACGACCTCGCCCAGTTCGGCGACACCCGGGTCGAGGATCGCCTCCCAGACCGCACCCTCGTCCAGTTCGGCGTCGCCGAGCAGCGAGTACTGCCGTCCGCTGCCGGCACCCACGTACCGGCGCGCCAACGCGCCCCAGATCGGCGCCGTGGCGCCGATCCCGACCGAACCCGTCGAATAGTCCACCGGGTCGGGGTCCTTGGACCGGCTGGGATAGCTCTGCAGACCGCCGAACTGGCGCAGCGTCGACAGGTACGACTCGTCCAGCTCACCCAACAGGTAGTTGATCGCGTGCAGCACCGGCGACGCGTGCGGCTTCACCGACACCCGGTCCTCCGGCCGCAGGTGCCGGAACCACAGCGACGTCATGATCGACACCATCGACGCGCTGGACGCCTGGTGTCCGCCGACCTTCATGCCGCTCGGGTTGGGCCGCACCCGGTTGGCGTGGTGGATGACGGCCGTGGACAGCCACAGCACGCGGCGTTCGATGTCGGACAGCACCTGCTCCGCGTCGGTGGACGGACGGACAGGGGTGACGCTGGTCATGGGGCCACCTCGATGGGAGTGCGCACAACAGGCCACGATGACAGCATTGCGGACCTGATTGCACAACCACGGCCTATGCTGTTGAGCAGATTGCACCGTCACCGGTCGCCCCGGTGCGAGGAGAGCGAGCATTGTGCCCACCGACGAACGCATCGACGCCACCGACGCCCGGCTGCTCCTCGCCCTGTCCGAGCAGCCCCGGGCCAGCGTCGTCGCGCTGGCCGAGCGGACCGGGCTGTCCCGCAACACCGTGCAGGCCCGGCTCGCGCGACTGGAACAGCACGGCATGCTCGGCTCGTTCGAGCACGGGATCTCGCCGCGCATCCTGGGTTATCCGCTGTCCGCGTTCGTGATGATCCAGGTCACGCAGCGCCAGTTGGACGACGTGGCCGCCGCGCTGGCCGACATCCCGGAGGTGCTCCAGGTGCAGGGCGTCAGCGGCTCGACCGACCTCGTCGCGCAGGTCGTGGCCGGCGACGGCGACGACCTGTACCGGGTCGCCGGCCGCATCCTCGCCGTGCCGGGTGTGGAGCGCACGAACACCGCGATGGTGATGCGCGATCTCGTCGACTACCGGATCGAACCGCTGCTGCGCCGCGCGGCGGAGCGTGCGTGAGCGCCCAGTTCGCCGCTGACCCGCCGGAGTTCAGCGGTCGCCGAGGTCGGTGACCTCGCGCACGGCCGCGGCGATGGCACGGAAGTCCTTGCGCAGGATCGCGCCGTGGTTGCTCGCGACCTTCGCGCTGATCCGGATGTTCGGGTTGCGTGCGGTCACCGTGTCGAGGCTGGTGCGGATCTGTTCCTGCTCGTCGCCACGGCTGCCGAAGGACGTCCCCGACGCGACCACGTACCGCGTCGGCACGGTGATGGCGTCCAGCACCGGGCCCATTGCGCGCTCGCCGGAGATCCTGCCCAGTTCGATGTTGCTCTCCGCCTGCTGCGCCGGGGTCATCCGAGGAGCCACGCCGAAGGGCCGCAGCACCGGCAGGAACCAGCCCAGCCGCTTGAACAGCTTCCGGATCCGCTGCTCGATGGCGTCGGTCAGCCAGTCGTACGGGAACGCGCCGTCCACCAGGACCACACCCACCGCGCGGTCGGGGTTCCGGCTGGCCCAGTGCGCCGCGACGTACGCCCCGTAGGACCAGCCCACCACCACCGCGCGCCGCACGCCCCGGGCGGCGAGAACGGCGTCGACGTCCTGGACGGCGGCCGCGAACGAGTAGTCCGCCGAACGCGCCGACCTGCCGCGCGCCCGCTCGTCGTAGGTGATCTGCCGCACGTCCGCGCCGAGTTCGGCGACGACCCGCCGCCAGTACCCCTGGGTGGCGAACTGGCCGTTGAGGTAGACCACGGGGACGCCGGAGCCGCCGGTGTCGGTGACGGCCAGAGCTGTGTCGGCGACCGGCACCATGCCGGTCCAGGTCGAGTTGGTCGATGAAACGCTGTTCTTCGTCATGCGACCACCGTCGGCGCGGAGACTGTCACCACCCTGTCACCGCCC
>DASZXM010000643.1:0-9965 GCA_035546415.1 Pseudonocardiaceae bacterium | reverse complement strand
TGTGAACCGGTCGGAAACCGATCGGTTTCCGGCTGTGTTGTCGACCGTAAACCGATCGGTTTCCGCTGTCAACGATGCACGGTAACCTCGATGGGTGACCATCGACACGGCTCCGGTACCCCCGGGCACCACCGAGAAGGCCTCACCGCGGGAACGGCTGCTGACCGCCGCGATCGAGCTGTTCTACCGCCACGGCGTCGCCGTGGGCGCCAACGCGCTGTGCCGCAGCGCGGGGATCTCGAAGAAGTCGATGTACCAGCTCTTCGACAGCAAGGACGCCCTGCTCGCGGCCGCGCTGGAGCGCCGGGCCCTCGCGGACGCCGCCTTCCTGTTGCCCCCGCCCGGTTTCAGCGGCAGCCCGCGCGCCCGGCTGCTGCACGTGTTCGAGCAACTGGAGAAGTTCGCCCGGACACCGGACTACCGGGGCTGCGCCTACGTGGCGGCCCAGGTGGAACTGAAGGAGCCCGCCCACCCGGCCAGCCTCGTGGCCGCCCGGGTCAAGACACGGCTGGAGGACTTCTTCCGCACCGAGGCGGAGCGCGGCGAGGCCACCGACCCCGACTTCCTCGCCCGCCAGCTGGCCATCCTCTACGACGGGGCGAGCACGCGCGCCGGCATCGGTGCGGACGACCTGCAGGGTCTGGCCGTCACCACGGCCCGGACGCTCATCGACGCCGCCGGAGTCACCGACTGACGCGCGACAGCGACGCACCCGGTGCCGATCACCGTGGCACCGGATGCGTCGTGGGTCGAACGGTCAGAGTTCGGCCAGCAGCCCGGCCAAGTGCTCTCGTGAGTCGGAGGGCAGCGGGTTCTCGAAGAACTCCTCCAGGCGTTCGATGAACGCCACGGCAGCGGCCGACCGGGCCTCCGCGATCTCGCGCGGGCCGATCAGCGGCGGTGGCTCGGGCACGTTCGTCTCGTCGTGCGCGAACGTCAGCGTCTCGCCCTCCAAAGCACCGGTGCCGACGGGCAGCCAGTAGACCGTGATCGGCGCCAGTGCCTGCATGCCGGTGGCGTTCCTCCCCTTGTAGCGCCATCTCTCGCCGGCCGCCACCGGAACGCAGAGCGAGCTGGGATTGCCCTGCATGAGATAACTCCACTTCGGACCGAAGGAACCGACCGTCCCGCCCAGCGTCTCGAACCATCTGTCCAGCGAGGCGACGTAGATGGAGATCTTGGCGAAGCAGCTGTCCAGATCCCGCGGCGGAGCGCCCACCGTCGCCAGGACGAAGCCGTCGGTCTTGGCGATGATGTCGCCGGATGCGATGTCCACGCCGGACACGACCTCGACGATCCGGCCGAGCATGGCGACCCGCCCGCTCCTGGCGGTGAGGTCGCGGGTCACGGTGGTGTCACCGAGGATCGTGTCGGCGTCCGCCGTCAGTCTCCCGTTGACGATCGTCGCGCCGAGGGTGGTGGTGTCCCGGACGCCGAGGGTGCCGTTCACGGTCGTACCGGCGAGCGTGGTCGTCCCGTGACCGGTGAGGGGCCCCGAGACCTCCACGCTGGTCGGCGTCAGCACCGGGTCGGACACCGTGATGGTGATCGAGTCGTACAGGTAGATCGGCTGGTAGCTGCCCAGCGGTGCGTTGCCGGTCACGGAACCGACGAGCACGAACGTGCTGTCCCTGTTCACCCCGCCGGTCAGCGTGAACGTCGTGTCGACGCCCTGGTAGACCGGGCTCGGATCGCCCTTGGCGAAGAGCTGGAAGAAGGTTCCGTTGCTCTCCCAGGCGAACCGGATCGGTGCGCCCGCCGGGAAGTCGGTCGTGGTCACCGAGGGCGTGGTCGGTGTCGTCGCCGTGAGGTTCGTCAGGTAGAACGTCGGCGCCGCCTTGGTGACGGGCAGCGTGCACTGCTTCTCGGTGAGGTTGTCCGGGTCGGTGCCGGACGTCTCGTCGATGTAGATCTGGGTGTCGCCGACCAGTTTGCTGATCACACCGAAGACGCTCAGCCCGAACCGATAGTTGATCAGGCGGTCCGTGGTGGACGCACAGGTGTAGACGAACGTCGCGAAGACGGCGTCGGGATCGAGGCCGAGTTCGCGTCCGGTGCGGATCACGAACGTGGAACTCCACTTGTTGGTGCTGACGGCCGAGTTCGGCGTCTGGGCGAACAGGTCGGCCACCACCGACTGGTCCAGGTCCTGCACCTGCACGGCGATGATGATCTGGCTGCAGTACACCGGGGTGTCCGCGGAGACGTCGATGTTGATGCGGCCGGTCGCCGGAGCGATGTCGGTGCTGACTTGGAGCGGTTCGGGCCACGTGTACGGGATGTAGGTGAGCAGGCAGGGTGGCGTGTCGGTGGGCATGTCGATGTGCGCTTCCTCTTGTCCGAAGGTGTCTATCGAGTGAGGTCGGTGATGAACTGGAGCCAGCCGTCGCGCAGGCTGGCCGGTCCGGCGCCGGGAAGAGCGTCCGGTGTGACGCGGGTCAGGCCGTAGCCGGTCCACGGGCCGCCCGCGGCGTCCGGTTCCCACCACGACCACTGGCCGTTCTGTTCGACGGGCAGCGGGTGCGCGACGGACTGCGGGAACGGGGGAGGGGCGTCGCCCTCGTCGGGTGTCGGCGCGACCGTGGTGAGCACCGGACCGGTGCGGAAGCTGATCTCCAGCGCCGCGAGCGCGGCGTCCACGAAGCCCTGGGGGATGTCGAGCTGTTTGACCGGCAGGATGCCGGTGACCGCGTGGACGGCGGCGCGCGGATCGGCGAGCGCCGTGACGTACACGCTGTCGCCGGCGCCGAACGTGAGGGACAGGTAGTTGTCGCCCTCGGGATCGCCGACCGGGCCGATCGGCCGCACGTAGCCCTGCGTGGCGTCGGGGGCGGCGACGCTGTTGAACACGTCGTAGTCGGTGCCGGCGAAGTAGCCGATCAGCCCGTCCTGCCTGGTCAGCTGGTCACCCAGTCGGATGCGGAACGGGAAGCCGATGAAGTCCGGCGCCGGCTGCTGGAAGGTGGCCGCCCAGCCGGTGTCGCCGATCGGGTCGCCGTCCAGTTCGAACCGCAGCCGGGCCCGCAGCAACGCCAGCGGGCGGCCGACGAGCACCGACAGGTTCTGGTCGACGCGGTTGCCCAGCGGGTCGGTCGTCCACAGCGTCTCGTCGATCGACGCGAGGAACGCCTCGAAACCGGCTTCGTCGCGCAGCCCCGCCGCCGTGATCATGGAGTGCACGTGGGGTGCGGCCGTGCCGACATCGTCGAGCGTCATGGTGGTGTGCGGTGGCGCCTGCCATTCGCCGACCCGGGTGCCGTCGGCCTGCGCGACGAGCCGGTACTCGCCCAGCGCGCGGCCGTCGGGCGCGTAGAGCAGCAGCGACCGGTCCAGGTGGTTGGGCAGGACCCAACCCGCGACCGGGGTCACGCCCGGCGCCACGTCCAGCACCTTCGTGTCGTCGACGGCGTCCACCAGCCGGAAGTCCAGCCGCGCGTGCTGGAGCAGGCGCGGTCGCAACTGCGCCACCGACTGGACACCGGACTTGCTGGGAATGTCCGGCCGCAGTGCGTCGTCGAGCAGCACCGGGAAGTTGCGGTAGTCGAACAGGCCGCTGCTGCCGGTGGATTCCAGGACGAACAGCGCGCGGCCGAACTTGTCGTAGAGGTAGAGGTCGGTGAAGTACAGCTGGCCCTGCCGGCTGCCGTGGAACGGGATCGCCGGGCCGTTGGGCAGGAACGGCACCGTGGCGTGCAGTGGCTGCGCCCCCGAGGGCAGTGCGGTTGCGGGCGGCGGGTCGACGTCCTGGTCGCCGGTCAGCGCGCCGATCGGCAGGGTCCCCGCCAGGTCGGTCGGCCCCGGCCGGCGGGCGGCGCGGACGTCGCGCAGGCTGAGCAGTTCGTTGAAGCCGGTGAGTTCCTGGGCGAGCAGCCGCCAGCCGTAGACCTGCTGGACCCACGCGTCGATCTGCGCCAGTTCCGTTGTGTCGCCGAACTGTTGGACGAAGCTGTCCAACCGGCTGCCGAACACGGTCGCCGTGTGCGGGCTGAGCAGCGAGATGCCGCTCAGGGTCCGCCGCTCGGACCCGGGGTCGGCCGTGCACCGGTAGTCGGTGCCGTCGAACGTCCATCCCGACGCGGTCGCGGTGCCCAGCGGAACGGGTGAGTAGGTGGTGGACCACTCCAGGAACATCGGGTTCCACGGCTGCTGCCAGGGTGCGAGATCCAGGTCGGGCAGCGAGCCCTGGTACGCGGCCGGGTCGTGTGCGGTCATGGCCGCCGTGACTGCGGCGACGTCCCGGCCGGTGGCCTGGGCGATCGCCGTCGCGTTCGCCGGGTCGAGCAGCAGGAACTCGCGCAGCAGCGGGGGCACCGACGCGGGTAGGGCGGCCAGGGACGGCAGGGTCGCCAGCAGCGTGGCGACGGCCCCGGCGTCGACCAGGCCGCCGGAGACGTGGAATCCGCTCACGACGTTCTCCACGTCACGCACGTCGAGCACGGCACCGGTCACGGCCGTCGGCGACGGGTCCACACCGGACACGACGACGACCGGGTTGTTCGCCCGCCAGTACCGCGGTGCCGCCTTCACCTTGAGCACCTTGTCCGGGTCGAGGCCCTTCGCCTGCGCGAACTGCTGGATGCCTTCCTGCAGGGCCGTCTGCGGGTCGGCCGCGGACGTCGGGGTCGGTACGGCGGTCGCCAGGTTCTGGACCGTGGCGATCTGGGCGACGAGTTGCGCGGCCACGCTGCCGGCGTGCGCCGGGTCCAGCTGCGCGGCCAGCGACGCGCGGAACGTCGCCAGGCCACCGGCGGGGATGCCGGCGGGTGGCACCGGAAACGTGTTGGCCGAGTTGGACAGGTAGCCGTTCTTCAGCCACAGGCCGTACAGCTGCCACTGGAGGCTGTGCAGCCGGGTCACTGCGGCGTCCAGGTCGGCCTGGGCCTGGTTGAGCGCTGACAGCCACTGCTGTTCGTCGTCGGTCAGCGTGACCGTCGTGGTGCCGTCGGACTCCTGGGCCACGACGGTCCACGAGTAGCCGCCCGGTGTGGTGTCGAACCCCGCCTCGCGGATCTTCTCGTCCAGCAGCGCGGCGCCGTTGAGCTGGTTGAGCTGGTCCAGGAAGCCGTACTGGAAGGCGCGCAGCAGTGCGGTCTTCGTCGGGTCGCCGAGTTGGCCGCCGATCAGCGCGGTGAACGCGTCCACGGTCGTGTTGCCCACGCCGACGTTCAACTCGCCGCTGTCCCGGATGGCCTGCAGCGGATCGTCGGCGGGCGCCGGTCCACCGCGGGACCAGGCGATCGACAGGGCAGCTCCGTGGTAGACGCTGGTGACCCGGGACGCCGGATCGGTCGTGTCGATGACGTTCCACCGCAGTTGGGCGAGCAGGTCGGCGTAGGGCGTCGTGGACGCCGTGTCGGTGGGCCAGGACGCCAGCACGTCCCCGTCCGGGTCGGAGTACCAGCCGGCCACGAAGTAGCTCAGCGTGCCGCTGTCGATGCCGTGCAGGTCGTCGTAGAACGAGAAGACCCCGATGTTGTGCGCCACGTAGCTGTTGAACAGCGGGTTGGACGGGGCCACGGCGGTCAGGAACATCGGGTCCTCGGCCCGCTCGGTCCACTGGCCGAGCGGGAAGGCGACACCGATCCGTGCCACCAGTCCGGCTGCCGTCTGCCCGGCCGGGTCGACCGCGGCGCGGATCGGATCGCTCGACCCGCGCCACTGCTGGACCAGCGTCGGATCGGCCAGGTACTGGCTGGTCAGCGCGGACGATGTCGTCGTGACCCGGCTGGTGAACGGGCAGTCGCTCTCCACGACCCAGGCCGTGGCCTGTCGTGTCGTCGTGCCGTTCACCCGGACGACCAGCCAGCGGTTGGGCACCAGCGGATAGGCGGATTTGCCGGTCACCGGGTCGGGTTCGGCGTGCCGGAGCGCGTCCGGAAGCGTCCACTGCAGATAGACGCCGGCCTGCTGGCCGCCCACCGAACGGTCCAGCGCGAGCGGCTCGGGGCTGCGGAAGTAGTTGAGCGACGTGTAGTTGTACTGCCACCAGCGGAACGTGTCCCTGGCGAGCACACTGTTGTTGACCACGAGGGCGTCCAGCGCCACGGGAACGGCGAGCGATGGGGATGACATGACACTCCTGATGCCTAGCTGGCCTGCGTGGTGAACTGGACGGCCTCGGGTGCCTTCCCCAGTTGGAGGGCGAGATCCGCGGGGCCGAGGATGGGCAGCGGGGCGCCGGCCGCCGCCAGCGCGCCCTGGATGCGCCGCACGAGTCCGGTCGCCGCCGACGGAGCGATGTCGAGCACGCCGTTGCCGCCCGGCCGCAGACAGGTCGACAGCGCCGGGAACGTCGTACCCAACTGCGTGCCCAGCTGTGTCGCCCCGCCGGCGGTCGGCTGGCGCAGCGCGACCAACCCGTCGTCGTCCACGCCGAACCGCAGTCCCTCCCGGGGTTCGCTGAGCTCGACGACGTCCGGGACGCCCTGGAACAGGCAGAGCAGCAGGTTGGGTGCCAGGTGGTCCATCCGCACGATCCGCACCGGGGTCCCGTCCGTGGTCGTGCCCCGGACCGCGAGGTTCGGCCACGCGGCGACCAGGGCGGAGCGCAGCAGGAAGCCGCTCACCGCGGAGTCCGTCACGGCGTCGGCGGGTTGTGCGACGCCGGTGCGCTGGTCCCGCATCAGCAGCGCGGCCTCCTGTGCCGCCGCATACACCAGCCCGTGCATGGTCTGGTGGTAGAAGGTGTCCCTGCTGGACTCGATGCCGATGCTCGTCGCGCCGTCGAACAGGGCGCGCAGCCAGTTCTGGTCCAGGTAGCAGAACCGCAGCGTCTCCGGCGCCAGCATCCGGTCGTCGGGCACCAGGAGGTTGAACGGCACCGGGTAGAGCAGCAGCAGCCGGGCCAGCCAGGTCGCCACCGGTGCCAGTTCCGTCCGGACCAGGTCGATGATCGTCTGCTGGGTGACCGGATCGGCCAGGAACGACCGCACCGCGGTCACCGGGTCCGGGTCGGGCGGCGGTGTGGGCGGCGCGGACGGTGTCGGGTCGGGCGTCGGCGTGCCCAGCGACGTGAGCAGTTCCGCGTCCAGGATGGCCAGGAACTCGTTCTGCACGCTGGTGTCCGAAGCCAGGTCGGCGATCTGGGTGGCGCTGAACGCGTCGCTGCGCAGGCGTTCCAGCAGCGTGTCGGTCAGTGTGTGGCCGCGCCTGCGGAACGCGTAGAGCGCCTGGCCGAAGCCGCGGTCGGCCAGCGCCAGCGCCCGGCCGGCCTGCCACGCGGTGGCGAGCGAGGCGTCCAGCACGCCGAAACGGCTCTGGTAGATCAGGGCGCTGTCGGACGTGAGGAACGGCCCCGGCGGGTCCAGCGGTGCGGGGACGACCGGCGTGAGCGGTCCCCGGTACCACGCGAACGTCTGCTCGCCGGTGCGCAGCCGGTAGGGCAGCGGGACGAAGCCGTCGGCGAGCCGTTGCGCCGCCTCGGCTCCGGCCACCGTGCCCGTGTCCAGCGGCGGGTCCGGCGCGGGCAGCCGCAGCCACAGGTTCTCCGGGTGCCAGGTGGTGCCGTCGTACTCCTGCCCGACGAGCTGCCCGACCAGGCCGCGGAAATCCTCCTGCTGCCGCGGTGCGGTGGTGAACGCCCAACTGGCCAGTGACACGACCGCGACCGACGTGGCCGAGCCGAACGACGGCTCGTCGACGAGCACGTCCGCGAAACCCTCCAGGGAGACCAGATGGGCGACGAACCGCACCGGCCCGGTCGCGCCGTCGGGTACCGAGGGGAACCGGTTCGCGACGACCACGGAGAACAGGCCGTCCGGGTCCAGGCCCTGATCGGCCTTGTCGGCGATGTTCGACCGCCGGCAGTGCGCGAGGTGTCCCAGTTCGTCCAGGCGCGGTGTCACGGCGGTGAACACCGAGGTGGGCAGCTGGATGTAGGCGCACGGGTCGGTGTCGGCGACCTCGACGCCCGGCGTGACGGCCGGTTTGCGGACAGCCGGGTCGGGCGCGAGCAGCGTGCCGACGGTGGCCTGGATCGAGCGGGTCGGCGAGTCCGTTCCGCCGAGCACCTCGTCGTCCCGCAGCACCAGCAGTGCCAACCACGGCTGTGCCGCCGAACCGGACACCGTGCGCTCCCAGGGCAGGAGCGCGTCGGCGAGCAGGACGTGCGGGAGCGCGGTGCCGTAGTCGCCGGTGCCGCCGTCGGGCGGGTACCGGGTGACGACCGCGCTCTGGTCGATCGCGAACTGCGGTGCGCTGACGACGAACTGCTGGGTCGCACCGAGCGGACCGGTGGGCACACCGGCCACGGTGTGTGCCAGTTCGATGCGCCACGGTCCGGGTGACAGCGCGGGCCGGTAGTCGTCGTAGAGCTGTAGGTCGCCGACCGGGAGATCGGGTGGTGCGGAATCGGGCATGAGAGGTCGTCCCCCCTAGTCCTGCCGCATGGGCGGGTCGCTGAACAGGTGGGCGGCGCCCGCCGCCAGGCCGGTGAGGGCACCGTCGGTGCCGTCCAGCACGCCGGCTCCGTGCAGTGCCGCGAACAGTGCCGCACGGCTGCCCGCGGCGTCCGGGCCGGCGATCTGTTCGACGAGCCCGACCGTGGTGTCGTCGAACACCGGGAGGTAGCGGGTGACCGGTGCCGTCCCGGCGACCACCGGCGCGCGACCGGACGGTGACAGGTACTCCTCGGCCAGCACCTGCGCGACGACCGGACCCCGGGACGCGCCGATCGCCGGTACCGGAGCCGTGACCGACAGCCCGGTGATCTGGTCGGGGACGGTGTCCGCGGACGGCCTGGCGGGCAGTTGGGTGAACGGCGCCGGGGGCGGGCCCCACAGGGCGTCCGGGACCGGCCGGCGCACGGGCGTCATCGTCCAGCCGGTCGGGTCGACCGGGGTCGACTCGGTGCCGCGGTAGATCTTCAGCGTGTGGGTCGACGCGACGTCCGTGAGGTTCATCGGCCGCACGGCGATGCCGGCGGCCGGCGGCTCCGTGACGGCGGTCGCGTGGTCGCCGTAGACCACCTGGCTGGCCGGGATGGCCGACGATGTCTGGAAGGTGAACCGCTGGGCGCGCACGATCCAGCGGCTGCCGCTGCTGTCGGCCGACGGCTGCGTGCGGTAGAGCCCGTCGCCGGCCGTGATCCGGCACAGCACGTCGGCGCCGGGCAGCAGGGTGGCGAAGTCGGTCCAGCCCAACGGCTTCGTGTTCGCCGAGGACCCGTCGTGGGTGCCGAAGCGGATGGTGAAGCTGATCACCACGTAGTTCACCCGCGCGGTGCCGCTGGTCGGCGGGCCCACCAGTTCCAGGTCCGCGCCGAGCGACGCGCTGAGCGTTTTCGTGCAGCCCAACACGTTCAGCTGGTACGACACGCCGATCGACACGGCGATGGACGCCTGGTAGTGGAACGGCCGCCAGGCGACCAGGAAGTCGGCGTGCGCCGTGCACCACGCGCGCAGGCCACCGTCGCTGAACAGGACGTCCAGCGCGCCGCCCGCCATCACGCACGACGGCGTCAGCGCGAAGTAGGCCTCGCCCTTCATGGTGACGACGTCGCTGATGGCCCAGTTGAAGCCGAGCCGGGGGACGACCGGGTAGTAGTCGGGCGGCCGGAACGCCGGGTGGTAACCGCCGAGCGTGGCGACGAACTGCCCGGCGTGCGGGCTGGCACCGAACCACAGCGAGAACGCGAACCCGCCGGTGAGGTGACCGTCCGGGGTGATCACGTACGAGTTCGGGCTCAGGATCGCGGTCGCCTCGAACACGCCCTGCTCGGGCTGCACGACGACGCGGATCATCATCTCCACGTAGGCGTAGGTCTCGGGGCTCTCCACCTGCTGCGGCAGCCGCAGCGTGGACAGGCCCAGCAGGGCGATCGTGAGGTCGTCGCCGAACTCGACGACCAGCATCGCCTTGGTGCTGACCAGTTCGAACGAGGTGAACTCGATACCCGCGGCCAGCCAGTACTCGCCCGCCTTCGGGGTGATCCAGGCCTTCGGCGGGCTGGCGTCCAGCGACGCGGT
>DASZXM010000642.1:0-9322 GCA_035546415.1 Pseudonocardiaceae bacterium | reverse complement strand
CGGGGCTCGCGGACTCGTTGGCGTGCGAGAACGTCGCGACGTACTTCATCGGATCGGTGGCCGGCGAGTCCGTCACCTGGCCGACCACGGGCATGAACGGGATGTCCTGGTACGTGTAGCACCCGGCACCGGACAGGTGGGTCAGGCTGAACCCGCGGATCCGGTTGTCCTGGTAGTAGTAGCCGCCCGGCTGCATCGTCTCGGTGTCCGGGCTCCACTGCACCATGCCGAACGGCACGTCAGCGCCCGGGAAGTTGTTCCCCGCACCGCCACCGGTGCCCTGGTCGGCGGCACCCGGCTGGGTGCCCACGAACGTGTTCACGTACTGGGCCAGGTCCTGCTGGGTGGTTTTCGGCGCTCCGGCCGCCGTGGCCACCGTCGCCGATCCCAGGGCCAGCGCGAGCGCGGTGACGAGCACACCGCCTCCGCGGAACACGGCCCTTGCTCTGCGTCCTTGGTACTGCCCTCGCAGCATTATCAACCTTCGCCTTCCGTCCTCCGGCGACCCGCATGGCGCCGGCTGACAACCGTCCCGGCGGCCGAGATGCCGTCGGGTGACAACCTTGTCTATTCGAAGGGTGGGTGCGCGGTCACCTTCGGTCGCGGTACGGACGCAGTCAAGGTTTAGTTAACTGTTAGTCTCCTAGTGGACAAGCACTTTCGTCCATTGGGTCCAATCACCGTTGACAAGCCGGGCGGGGCGGGTGTTCGATCCAGGTTTGATGACAACGTTGTCCAGCACGGGCCACGGCCGGATCAAGCGAGCCACCATGAACGACGTGGCCCGGCTGGCCGGCGTCAGCCTCAAAACGGTGTCGCGCGTGGTCAACGGCGAGCCGGGCGTGCACCCCGGCACGGCACAGCGCGTGCTCGCCGCGATCGACCAGCTGGGCTTCCGGCGCAACCTCGGGGCCCGCAACCTGCGGCGCGGCTCGTCCAGCGGCATCATCGGCGTGCTGCTGGAAGACGTCGCCAACCCCTTCTACTCGGTACTGACCAGGGCCGTCGAGGAACTGGCCCGGCAGTACGGGCGGCAGGTCCTCACCGGATCGTCCGACGAGGACCCCGACCGGGAACGTGAACTGGCGTTGGAGTTCTGCTCGCGCCGGGTGGACGGCCTGCTCGTGGTGCCCGCCGGCCTGCGGCACGGCTACCTGGTGCCGGAGATCCACGCCGGACTGCCCGTGGTGTTCGCCGACCGGCCCGCGGGCGACATCGTCGCCGACACGGTGCTGGTGGACAACCTGGGTGGCACGGTCGAGGCGGTCGCGCACCTGGCCCGGCACGGCCACCAGCGGATCGCGTTCTTCGGTGACGCACCGAACATCTTCACGGCCAGCGAACGCCTGCGCGGCTTCCGGGAGGGTTGCGCGCGCGCCGGCCTGCGGTTCGACGAGGACCTGGTGGTCATGGGTCCGCACGACGAGCACAGCATCGCCGCCGCCCTGCGGCGAACCATGCGGCACCCGGTGCCGGCCACGGCGCTGGTCACCGGGAACAACAGGATCACGGTGCTGACGCTGCGCGCGCTGGCCGGCACGGCCGAACGGCCGGCGCTGGTCGGCTTCGACGACTTCGAACTGGCCGACCTGCTCAACCCGCCGGTGACGGTCGTCGCGCACGACACGGCGGCGTTGGGCAAGGCAGCGGCGGAACTGTTGTTCGCCCGGTTGGCCGGTGACGAGTCACCACCGCACCGGGTGACAATGCCGGTGCGGCTGATCACCAGAGGGTCGGGCGAACAACGCCCGTAACCTGTTCCTGTACTTCGTGTACCGAATCGCCGAGTGGAGAGACCGCCCGTGAACCCTTCGCCGACCGCGTCGTCGACCGCGCAGCCCGTCGTGCTGCCGGCCAACCAACCGCGCCAGTACTACCGTGGTGGCTCGGCCATCGCGGCGTTGCGCGGCGTGCCGCCGGCATCGGAGTTCGGCCCGGAGGACTGGGTCGCGTCCACCACCACCCGGTTCGGTGAGACGGCGGAAGGCCTCACGGTGCTGCCCGACGGCAGGCTGCTGCGCGACGCGGTCACCGCGGACCCGGCGGCGTGGCTCGGACCCGACCACATGGCCGCGTTCGGTCCCAGCACGGCCCTGCTGGTCAAGTTGTTGGACCCGGCGCAACGGCTCCCCGTGCACTGCCACCCGTCGAACGACTTCGCGCAGCAACATTTTGGCTCGCACTTCGGCAAGACGGAGGCGTGGATCGTCATCGGCGCCAGCGGCGCCGACCCGCGCGTGCACATCGGCTTCCGGGAACCCGTCGACCGGTACACGCTGGCCGACTGGGTGCGCGACCAGAACCACGACGCGCTGTTGGGCGCGTTGAACAGCACGACTGTGTCACCGGGTGACACGGTGTTCATCCCCGCGGGCCTGCCACACGCGATCGGCGCCGGGGTGTTCATCGTGGAGTTGCAGCAGCCGACTGATCTTTCCGTGACGTTGGAGTGGGACGGGTTCCTGGACACGGCCGACGCCGGGAGCCTGGGCGCCGGTTTCGACGTGGCGTTGGGGTGCGTGGACCGGGACGGTTGGGGCGACGGGCGGTGGGAGTCGCTGGTGCGGCGAACCGCGCGGCGGTCGGACGCCGTTGTCGACCTGTTCGGTGAGGCTTCGTCGCCGTTCTTTCGGGCGGACCGGTTGCAGGGGTCTGGGTCTGGGTCTGGGTTTGGAATTGACTTGGAGCCCTCGTTTTCGGTGCTGGTGGCGTTGGACGGGGAGGGGACGCTGCGGACCGAGCACGGTGGGAGCATGACGCTGCGGAAGGGCGAGACCGTTGTGGTGCCGTATGCGGCCGGGTCGTCGGTTGTGGACGGTGCGGTGACCGCGATTCGGTGTCGGCCGCCGGCTGTGTGATCGGTGATTTGGGGGCGGCGCGTCGGTGGCGTGGCTGGGAGCGTGGCTGGGGTCGGCTGGGCGCGTCGGTTCGCGCGGCTCAGCGCGTCAGTTCGCGCGGCTGAGCCCGTCAGTTCGCATAGCTGAGCGCGTCGGTTCGCGCGGCTCAGCGCGGCTGGGCGCGTCGGTTGGCATAGCCGGGCGCGTTGCTTCGGCGGGCTGCTGCTGCGACCGGTAGTTGCACTCCCCCTCACCCCGATCTCGCATCGTTCGCGTTCGCGGCCTCTTGTCAAGGGCGCTCCTACGTCGCGTCGCCTACGGCGATCGGCCTACGGCCGACCCTGGACAAGACCCCGCGAACGCTAAGGCGGCTTGGGATCGGGGTGCGGGGGAGCCTGGTCGATCGACCCACCACCAAACGTCGTCCTCGGTCTAGCTGGCGCACACCAGTTGGCACCCACTCGCGTACCTCCGGTAGCCGCCGGTCTCGCTTCTCTCACCACGCCTCCGTTGGTCTCACCTGGGCTTCGTCCGGCGGCTGCCGGTTGCCATCCCTCCCGCCTCGCCCACTCTCACCAGCGACTTCGTCGCGCCGCCGGTTGCCATCCCTCCCACTGGGCCGGCATCCCCCGCCCGGCCGCCCGTCCTCCTCCTCTTCCCACATGGAAAACCCCGGTGTCGGCGGGGTCGCCGCTGACACCGGGGTTGGCTCGTCGTGGTCAGCAGCTGCTCTTGTAGAGGGCTGCCTTGCCCGTGGGGGAGTTCAGGTTCGCCTTCGTGATGACCGAGAACTCCGTGCCGATCTTCTTCGTGACCGGCTGGCCCTTCAGGGAGGCCACCGCCTGGTCGACCGCGTCCTTGCCGATGATGCCCGGTTGCTGGGCCACCAGTGCCTGCACCGTGTCCGCCTGGAGGTCCTTGACCTGGTCGGGGCCGGCGTCGAAGCCGACGATCTTGACCTGGCCCTGTTTGCCCGCCTGGCGGACGCCCGTTGCCGAGCCTTCGCCGGAGAACAGGTTCGTGGCGAAGATGCCGACGATGTCCGGGTGTGCCTGGAGTTCTGACGTGACGATCTGGGCTGCCTTCGAGGCGTCGTCGTTGTCGTACTGGACGCCCAGGTACGTGTACTTCGGGTCCGCCTTCACCGCGTCCTCGAAGCCCTTGGCGCGGTCGTCGGTCGTGCTCACGCCGGGTTGGACGCTGACCACGAGCACCTTGCCGCCGTTGGGCGCCAGTTGCTTGATCGCGTCGAACGCCGCCTTGCCGCCGCCCAGGTTGTCCGACGAGATCGCCGATACCGCGACCGACGGGTCCTTCAGTGTCGTGTCCACCAGGACGACCTTGATGTTGTTGCGCGCGGCCTGTTCGATCGGCTGCTGCATCGCCGACACGTCCGTGGGCGCGATCAGCAGTGCGTCCGGCTTGGACGCCACCACCGACTGCAGGACCGGCGTCTGCAGGGTCGGGTCGAACTTCTGCGGGCCGTTCACCGAGACCGACACGCCCAGTTTCTTCGCCTCGGCCTGGATGCTGCACTGCATGGTGACGTAGAACGGGTCGCCGATCACGCCCGGCACGAACGCCAACTTGTACGACGAGCCGCTGCTGCCGGAACCACCCGAACTGCTGGAACCACACGCGGCGGTCACGGCCAGCACGGCCGCGAACACGCCGGTGATGATCGCACCTTTGCGCTTCATCGGTTCACCTTTCTCGCGCCACTCCCGGCTCGGGAGAGGAAGGGGAATTGCAAGGTCGACCCGTGGGACGCCGCCGCGCGGCGGGCCTGGTCGAGGTACACCGCCGCGATCAGCACGGCGCCGACCACGACCTGCTGCCAGAACGACTGCACCCCGAGGATGATGAAGCCGTTCTGCAGCACGGAAGGAATGAACAGGCCGATCACGGTGCCGAAGATCAGACCGGTGCCGCCGAAGAGGCTCGTGCCACCGATCACGACACCCGCGATCACGTTGAGGTTCGTCTGGGACTGGCCGGCGATCGTCGTCGACTGGAAGAACGCCAGGTTCAGGATGCCCGCGACACCCGCCGTCAGGCCGGCCACCGTGTACACCTTCACCAGTTGCCGGTCCACCTTCACGCCGACCCGGCGGCCCGCCTCCGCGTTCGACCCGACCGCGTAGGTGTAGAGGCCGAACCTGGTGCGGTGCAGCACGATCGCCCCGATGACGACCACGACCAGCGCGATGATCGACAGGACGGGGATCTGCCCGCCCAGGTTCGCGAACACCGCGCTCGCCAGCACGTCCGGCGCGTCCCGCAGATCGACACCCCCCGTGATGATCTGCGAGAAACCCAGTGCCATGCCCAGCGTGCCCAGGGTGACGATCAGCGCCGGCACCCGCGCCTTCGCGACGAGGACCCCGTTGAGGAAACCCCACCCGGTTCCGCAGACGCAGGCCACCAGGATGCCCACGACCGACGCGCCCCACCCCTGGCCGCCCATGGCGACCATGACCTTGTCGGCGATCACGCCGCTGAACACCAGCACGCTGCCCACGGACAGGTCGATGCCGCCGGTGATGATCACGAACGTCATGCCGACGCCGAGCACCGCGAGGATCGACGTGTCCTGGATGGTGGTGCGGATGTTGAACGGCGTCAGGAACTTCCCCGGCGCCAACACCGAGAACACGACCACGATGATCGCGAGCACCAGGACGATCTGGGCGGCCTGGGATTTGCTGATCCTGGCCCACCAGGTGCCCTTGGTGTCGGCCACGACGGCCTGTTGGTCGCCGCGCGGTGACGTCACGGTTGTCATCGGGCATCCTCCGCGGGTCGGGCGTCCTCCGCCGGCATCTGGGCCGACGCGCCGGTCATCGCGCTGACGAGTTCCTCCATGTCGGTGTCGGCCGCGCGGAAGGTCGCGACCCGCTTGCCCTGTCGCATCACCTGGATGCGGTCGGCCACCTCCATGACGTGCGGCATGGAGTGGCTGATGAACACCACGCCGATGCCTTCCGCGCTGACCCGGCGGATCAGTTCCAGCACGTTGCGGGTCTGCACGACGCCCAGCGCCGCCGTCGGCTCGTCCAGGAAGATCACCTTGCTGACCCAGGCCGCGGCGCGCGCCACCGCGACGCCCTGCTTCTGGCCACCCGACATCGAGCCGACCGCGCCGTCCAGGTTGCGGACCGTGGCGCCGAGCTTGTCGAACGCCTCCCGGCTGCCCTTGCGCATCGCCGTGGCATCCATGAAACCGAGCTTGCCCAGCAGGCCCGGCCGCATGATCTCCCGGCCCAGGTACATGTTCTGTACCGGCGTGAGGTGCGGTGCCAGCGCCAGGTCCTGGAACACGGTCTCGATGCCCATGCTGCGTGCGACCGCCGGGGTGTCCAGGCGGACGCGCTCGCCCTCCAGCAGGATCTCCCCCGCGTCGGCGTGCTCGCTGCCCGACATGATCTTCACCAGGGTGCTCTTGCCGGCACCGTTGTCCCCGATCAGCGCGACCACCTCGCCGGCGTCCACGTCGAAGTCCGCGCCGTCCAGCGCGCGGACGTGCCCGTACTGTTTGACAAGCCCCTTTGCCTGCAACAGGGTCATGGCGTCACTGCCTCCTTCCACGGCCTCGCCCGCCCGTTCACCGCGTCGACCAGTTCGGCCAGCCTCGGCTTCGCCACCGTTTCCAGGAACTCGGCGCGCGCCTGACCCTCCAGTCCGACGGACTCCTTCCAGATCGACCGGCCCGCGATGAAGCCGGACACACCACCCTCGTCGCACGCGACGTGCACCACGCGCTGAAAATCGGCGAACGGTACACCGGCGGACAATACGGCCCAGGGCCGGTCGATCACCTCGGCGACGCGACGGCAGCCCTTCGCCGAGCCCGGGTACTCCAGTTTCAGCAGGTCCGCACCGGTCTCGTTGAGCAGCCGCGCGGACTCCACGATCTGGTCCTCGCGCTGCGCGGGCGTCAGCTCGTCCTCACCGGGCAGCCGGTAGATCAGGTTCTCGATCACCGACGGGATGCCCTGGGCGCGGCAGTCGGCGACGACCTCGCGGACCACGTTCAGCACGTCGGCGACCAGGTCGGGCGTGCCGGCCGGGTGCGGGCGGTCCGGGCGCAGCTGCACCAGGAACTTCACGGCGTGGCCGCCCAGGTCGCGCACCCACGCGGCGTTCTGCTCCGGGATGCGGTGGGCGTGCGGCTCGCCGTTCCAGTCGCCGCGCTCGGCCGGTTCGGCGGCGACGAGCAGGCCACACGTGTCGGCCAGCGCACCGGCGCGGGTGACGGCCGGGACGCCGTACGTCGGGTCCAGCAGGATGCCGCTGGCCAACGGGGTCAGCGCGGCCGCGACATCCGCCTTGACGGTGAACAGTTCCTCGTCGGTGACGTCCGGCCTGCCGACCGCCGCGTACATGCGGCGCAGCGTGTTGCGCTGGTCCATCGCGACGATCGCGAACACACCGTCCGCGTCCGCGATGGCGTCCAGCGTCGTGGGACGTGGCTCGGTCATCAGGTGGTTGCCTCCTCTGGCACGGCAGCGTGTCGGGCGGACGGCGACGGCCGCAGTCGATCGCTGAACTCGGGGAACGTTCCGGGGTTGCCGGCGCCTGCCCACGCGCCGAACAGCGCCGCGCCGAACGCGCCGGGCTGGTCGACGTCGGTGAACCGCAGCCGGGGGATGACGCTCCGCTTGGCCGCCCGCACGCTGGCCAGCCGCACCCAGCCGCCGGCCGCGATCGCGTCGGTGTGCGGGCCGACGATCCGGTCCGCAGCCTCGCGCAGCGCCGCCGTCTCCGCCGTCACGTGCGCCAACGCGGCCGCCCACACCGTGTCCGGGCTGGCACCGTCGGTGATCCGGATGGTGACCTCGGTGTCCGCCTGCCGGGCGCCGCTGACCACCACGTTGCCGGTCGCGTTGGCCGGCCGCCAGCGGGCGTCCAGCTCGGCTTTGCCGGTGGAGTCGTTGCGCCCCAACAGATCCAGCACCCTCCCCAGCACCAGCCCGGCCCACACCGAGCCGAGCAGCGCCGTGTAGCCGGGCAGCACGTGGGCGCCCGCGCTGTACCCGGCGGCGACCAGCCGGGCCCGCTCGTCGGCCGGCAGCCGCCCGGGAACCGACCGGAGCAGCACGTCGGCCGTGCCGGTGGAGTTGAACAGCACGTTGGGCGCCACCGCGCCGGACCCGACGGCGGCCACCGGGTGGTCGTGCCCGACGACGGTGATCTCCGCGCCACGCAACGCCTCCGGTGCGTCCGGATGGGTCACGCGGCCCGCCGAGCGGCCGGCCGCCAGGGCCGGCGGCACGAACGACGGCGCGACACCGATCCGGTCGATCGCCTCCACCCACGGCAGGCCGGTCGACTGGTCGATCAGGGCCGTCCGGGACGCCAGCGACGGCTCGGTGACCCGGTCGGCGCCCAGCACGTGCGCCACGTACTCGGGGATGTTCAGCCACTGCGAACCCGGCGTGATGGCCAGGCCGGCACCGCGCCACCACAGCAGTTTCGCCAGCGTGCACTGCGAGTCGGCGCGCAGGCCGACCTGGCCGGGGAACGCCCCGAGGAAGTCCGCGTCCTGGCCGGCCAGCTCGGTGGCGCCGCGCTGGTCGAACCATGAGATGACCGGCGTGCCGACGTGCCCGGCCGGGTCGAGCAGCACACCGCTCTCACCGAGGCCGGCCAGCCCGATGCCGCGTACCCGCGCGGACAGGCCCTCCAGCGCGGCCGACACGGCGGCCAGCACGTCGGCCACCAGGGCGTCACCGGTGGTTTCCACCCGGCCGTCCGGGTGGGTCTTCCAGGTCGTGGCGCGGCGCGCGAAACCCAGGCGGGTGCCGTCGGCGGCGTCGATGACCAGCGCCTTCGTCTCGGTGGTTCCGATGTCCACCCCGACCGCCACGTCCGTCACGGCGTCAACTCCCCGCTGCCGCGCGGCACCAGGTGGATCGGCGCCTCGATCCGCGCCGGCGGCTCGGTGATGCCGCTCATCCGCAGGAACAGCCGTTCCGCGGCGAGCTGTCCGATCACCTCGGGCGAGTGGTCGATGACGGTCACGGCCGGTTGCAGGCTGGCCGCCATGAAGAAGTCGCCGAACGACACCATAGCCACGTCCGTCTTGGACAGTGTGTGCAGCGCGGGCGCGACACCCATGGAGCAGCGGGTGTTGGCGCTGAAGATCGCGGTCGGCGGGTCCGGCAGGGCGAGCAGCTCACCGGCGCGCACCTCGGCGTCGGAGATCTCCGAGCAGTCCGCGGCGATCAGCGACTCGTCGACGTCCAGGCCGGCCGAGGCGAACTCCGCGCGGTAGCCGGCCAGCCGCTTGTCCGCCGTCTCCAGGTTCGGGAAGTCGCCGACGTAGGCGATGCGGCGGTGGCCGCGTTCGATCAGGTGGCGCACCGCGGTGCGGGCGCCGTGGTAGTCGTCGACGAGCACGCAGTCGACGTCCAGACCGACCGGGCTGCGGTCGATGAACACCACCGAGCACGTCAGTTCACGCAGGTAGGCGTGGTCCTGGG
>DASZXM010000641.1:0-27435 GCA_035546415.1 Pseudonocardiaceae bacterium | reverse complement strand
GACGGCGAGGCCGATCACGTTGTCGCTGCGGTGTTCGCCCAGCCAGGGGGAACACCGCAGCAACAACATACGGCCCTTGTTCACGAAAACCGCGCCCGCCGGACGAACATGACCCGATACCAAGCCCCCGGCACCGCCCTTGCACGTCGAGAACCGGCAGCCACCGGACGAACCCGAGGCAAACGAAACCGTTGTGCGGCGAGCCGACGACGCTGAGCGCAGTCTCCCCCAACCCAACCGACGCAGCGCGCCCAGCACGGAAAACCCATGTGCCGCAAGACGAACGGCGTGACCTGCACGAAACCGATGCGGCCGTTTGCCACCTCACCGCAAACAGACGCTGCTCGCTTCGGCCCGCCGGACACCGGCCCTTCGCCCGGCCGCCTCACTTGGCCCGGTCGCCCCACTGCAAAGCAGCTACTCGCTTCGCTCCGCCGGGCGCCGGCCCTTGGCCGGTCGCTCACTTGACCCGGTCCCCCCACTGCAAAGCAGCTACTCGCTCCAGGCGTCGGGCGCCGGTTCTCGACATGGCCTCGGGTCGCGTCATACTCGGTGCCAGCCATCGGTTTTGGCAGCGCCCCCCGACCCCGCTCTGTCATGGTTGTCACGGTTGGCGGTCCGCGTCAAGGGCGCTCCTTCGTCGCGTCGCTTCGCGATCGCCTTCGGCGACCCTTGACACGGCCCACCAACCGCGAAAGCGGCTTTCGATCGGGGTCGGGGGGCGCCTGGGTCGTATGCTCGGGGTTGCTTCGGCCGGCAGGGCGGCGGTTCTCGACGCACAAGACCCGTGCCGGGGACTTGGCATCGAGTCACGTTTGTCCGGCGCGCCGCGGTTCTCAACGCACAGGACCCGCGCCGAGGACTTGGCATCGGATCGGGCCTACCTCAGTTCAGTGCGAGGCGCTGCGCGGCGTTCGACCACAGGGCGCCGTCCGTGCTGGGTTCGTACGTGCGCAGCCGTTGCGTCCTGCGCACCAGTTCGCGCACATCGCCGTTCACCGCGCCGACCGCCCTCGCCTGCACCAGCGCATTGCCCAGCGCGGCCGCCTCGACCGGGCCCGCCACCACCGGCAGGCCGCACGCGTCCGCCGTCAGCTGGCACAGCAACGTGTTCTTCGTGCCTCCGCCCACCACATGGACCACATCCACGTCCCGGCCGGACAGTTCCTGTGCCTGTTCGATCGCCAACCGGTACGCCAGTGCGAGGCTGTCGACGACGCACCGCGTCACCTCGGCCGGTGTCGCCGGCACCGGTTGACCGGTGCGTCGGCACTCCGCCGCGATCCGGGCCGGGATGTCGCCCGGGGGCAGGTACACCTCGTCGTCAACGTTGACTACCGACCGCAACAGCGGCAGGCGCGCCGCCTCGCGCAGCAGCGCCGGTAGCTCCACCGCCAGGCCGGCCGCTCGCCAGCTGCGCATCGACTCCTGCAGCAGCCACAGACCCATGACGTTGCGCAGGTACCGGATGGTGCCGCCGACGCCGGTTTCGTTCGTGAAGTTCGCCGCCCGGCTGGCGGGCGTCAGGATCGGCGCCGGCAGTTCCAGGCCGACCAGCGACCACGTGCCCGACGAGATGTACGCGAACCGGTCACCGCGCGCCGGTACCGCCAGCACCGCCGAGGCAGTGTCGTGCGACCCGACCGCCGTCACCGGCACCGGACCCAGGCCGGTGTCCGCGTCCAGCACGCCGGCCGGGTCACCGGGCCGCCGCAGCTCGCCGAACAGCGACGGTTCGATGCCCACCCGACGCATCAGGTCGACCGCCCACGTGCCGGTCCGCACGTCCAGCAGCTGCGTCGTGGACGCGTTGGTGATCTCGGTGCCCGCCACGCCGGTCAGCCAGTACGAGACGAGGTCCGGGATCAGCAGCAGCCGGTCCGCCGTGACGGGCCCGGCGACGAGCTGGAACAGCGTGTTGATCGGCATCGTGCGGATGCCGGTGATGCCGTACAGCTCGTCCGGTGGCACGTCGACGGACACGCCGGCCGTCCGGGCGTCCCGGTAGTGCACCGGGTTGCCGACCAGAGCACCGTCCTTGTCGAGCAGGCCGTAGTCGACCGCCCACGAGTCGATGCCCACGCTGGCCGGCGTGGCGTCCCTGGCGACGGCCCGCAGGCCGTCCAGAACTCCCTGGTACAGCCCGAGGATGTCCCAGTGCAGGGTGTCGCGCACGCGGACCGGGCGGTTCGCGAAGCGGTGCGCCTCGGTCAGCTCCAGGCGGCCGTCACCGACGGAAGCCACCATGACCCGGCCGCTGGACGCACCGAGGTCGATCGGGACGACGGTCGCCGTCATCGCAGGAACGCGGCAGCGACGCCCGCGTCCACCGGCACGTGCAGACCGGTCGTCTGCGACAGGTCACCCGCCGTCAGCGCGAACACCGCGTTCGCCACGTGCTCGGGCAGCACCTCGCGGCCCAGCAGGGTGCGCTTCGCGTAGAACGCGCCCAGTTCCGACTCCGGCACGCCGTACACGGCGGCCCGCTGCGCACCCCAGCCGCCGGCGAAGATGCCCGAGCCGCGCACCACACCGTCGGGGTTGATGCCGTTGACCCGGATGCCGTGCGTGCCCAGTTCGGCGGCCAGCAACCGGACCTGGTGCGCCTGGTCGGCCTTTGTCGCACCGTAGGCCACGTTGTTCGGTCCGGCGAACACCGAGTTCTTGCTGACGATGTAGACGACGTCGCCGCCCATGCCCTGGGCGATCATGGCCCGCGCGGCTTCCCGGGCGACCAGGAACGAGCCCCGCGCCATGACCCGGTGTTGCAGGTCCCAGTCGCCGGTCGTGGTCTCCAGCAGCGGCTTGGAGATGGACAGGCCGGCGTTGTTCACCACCAGGTCGACACCACCGAACGCCAGGCACGCGGCCCGCACGGCCTCGGCGACGCCGTCCTCGTCGGTCACGTCCACGGTCACGGGCACCGCGACGTCCGTCGAGCCCAGTTCGGCCGCGACCGACGCGGCCGACGCCGCGTTCATGTCCGCCACCACGACGCACGCACCCTCGGCGGCCAACCGATGTGCGATCGCCTTGCCGATGCCCGAACCGGCACCCGTCACCAGCGCCACCCGCGTGGCCAGCGGCTTGGGCTTGGGCATCCGGGCCAGTTTGGCCTCCTCCAGCGCCCAGTACTCGATGCGGAACTTCTCCGACTCGTCGATCGGTGCGTACCGGGACACCGACTCCGCGCCGCGCATCACGTTGATGGCGTTGACGTAGAACTCGCCGGCGACCCGCGCGGTCTGCTTGTCCCGCCCGAAACTGAACATTCCCACGCCCGGCACGAGCACGATCGCCGGGTCGGCGCCGCGCATCGCCGGGCTGTCCGGTGTGGCGTGCCGCCCGTAGTAGGCCCGGTAGTCCTCGCGGTAGGCGGCGTGCAACTCCTTCAGCCGGGCCACCACGTCGTCCATCGGTGCCGACGGCGGCAGGTCCAGCACCAGCGGGCGGACCTTGGTGCGCAGGAAGTGGTCCGGGCACGACGTGCCCAGCGCGGCCAGCGCCGGGTGCTTCTCGCCGGCCAGGAAGTCCAGCACCTCGGTGGAGTCGGTGAAGTGGCCGACCTGCGGGCGGTCGGTCGAGGCCAGTCCTCGGACGACCGGCGCCAGTTCGGCCGCGCGACGCCTGCGCTCGGCGTCGGGCAGCGGCTCGTTCGCCGCGATCCGCGGGCCGAACGGTTCGGCCGACCCGTGCTCCTGGAGGAACCGCGCCGCCGTGCGAATGATCTCCAGTGAGTTCGCCTCGCACTCGGCGCTGGTCGCGCCCCACGCCGTGATGCCGTGCCCGCCCAGGACACAGCCGATCGCCTCCGGGTGTTCCCGCTGCACGGCCGCGATGTCCAGGCCCAGCTGGAAACCCGGCCGCCGCCACGGCACCCACACGACGCGGGCGCCGAAGCACTCCTTGGTCAGCGCAGGCCCGTCCGCGGCCGTGGCCAGGGCGATGCCGGAGTCGGGGTGCAGGTGGTCCACGTGCGCGGCCGTGACCAGCCCGTGCATCGCGGTGTCGATGGACGGCGCGGCGCCACCCTTGCCGTGCAGGCAGTAGTCGAACGCGGCGACCATCTCGTCCTCGGCGTCCACCCCGGGGTAGACGTCGGCGAGCGCACGCAGCCGGTCCAGTCGCAGCACGGCCAGCCCGGACTCCTTCAAGGTGCCCAGGTCGCCGCCCGAACCCTTGACCCACATCAGTTCCACGGGCTGCCGGGTCACCGGGTCGTCGGCGGTGGCCTTGGCCGACGCGTTGCCGCCCGCGTAGTTCGTGTTGCGTGGATCGGCACCCAGCCGGTGCGACCGGTCCAGCAGTTCCTCGACGGCGCCGGCCATCACGCGCCCCATCCGGCCTGCTGGCCGCCGACCCGCTCGGCGACGATCCGCTCCGCGTAACCGGACCGCGCGTACGCGGCCATCGGGTCGGGGTCCAGGCCCTTCTCGGTGCGCACCTCGGCCAGCAGCGGCCGCACGTCGGTGTTGTAGGCGTCCATCAGGACGGCGTTGGCGCCCAGCACGTCCCCGGCCTGCTGGGCCGCGTGCAGCGCGTCCTGGTCCACCAGAAGCGCCTTGGCCGTGGCCTCCTGCACGTTCATCACCGAGCGGATCTGGCCGGGGATCTTCGGCTCGATGTTGTGGCACTCGTCGAGCATGAACGCGATCCCGCTGGTCTCGGCGAGGCCGCCGCCGCGCACCACCTCGTACATGATCCGGAACAGCTGGAACGGGTCGGCCGCGCCGGCCATCAGGTCGTCGTCGGCGTAGAACCGGGAGTTGAAGTCGAAACCGCCCAGCCGCTCGGCCCGCAGCAGGTTCGCGACGATGAACTCGATGTTCGTGCCGGGCGCGTGGTGCCCGGTGTCCACCACGACGGCGGCCCGCTCCCCGGTCGCCACGCAGTGCGCGTACGCCGTGCCCCAGTCCGGCACGTCGGTCATGTAGAACGCCGGCTCGAACAGCTTGTACTCCAACAGCATCCGCTGGTCACCGGTGAGCCGGGCGTGCACCTCGGCCAGCGCCTCGGCAAAGCGGTCCTGGCGGGCGACGATGTCGTCCTGCCCCGGGTAGTTGGTGCCGTCGGCGAACCACAGCTTCAGGTCGCGCGACCCGGTGACGTCCATGATGTCCACGCATGCCAGCAGGTGGTCAATCGCCTTGCGGCGGATGCGCGGGTCCGGGTTGGCGACGCTGCCCAGCCGGTAGTCGTCGTCCTGGAACGTGTTGGTGTTGATCGTGCCGATCCGTACGCCCACCGATTTCGCGTGCGCACCCAGTTCGGCGTAGTCGTCGACCTTGTCCCACGGGATGTGCAGCGCGACCGACGGCGCCACCCCGGTGTACGCGTGCACCTGGGCGGCGTCGGCGATCTTCTCGAACGCGTCGCGCGGCACGCCCTGTTGGGTGAACACCTTGAACCGCGTGCCGGAGTTGCCGAAGGCCCACGACGGTGTCTCGATGTGCTGGGCCATGAGCGCGGCCTTCACCGCGGAACCGCTGGTCGTCACTGGGTCAAACCCTTCAGTCCAGGTGGAAGATCTCGGGGAGGGGAGTCATGTTCTCGTCCGGCCGGCCCCGGATGCCGACGAAGAACGGCGCCATCTCGGCCTGCCAGCGCGCGTTCACGTCGGTCCGCTCCATCGCGGCCAGCGCCGCGTCGAAGTCGTCGGTCTCCAGGTAGCCCACGACGAGCCCGTCGGCCGCGGCGAACAGCGAATAGTTGTGCCAGCCGGCGCGGGCCAGTTCGGCCCGCATCTCCGGCCACACCTCACCGTGTCGCCGCACGTACTCGTCGGCCCGGTCCGGCCGGACCCGCAGCAGAAAGCACACCCGCCGCATGCGGTCCCCTCTCCCCTGGCCGGCGGCAACCGGATGCCGCCGGCCAGGCGGGTGCGATCAGAAGTTGAACTTGTCGATGTTGGCGCTGTCGAACACCTGCGGTGGGCCGAGCGTCACGACGCCCTGCGCGCCGACCGTGTACGAGCCCATGTCGCCCGCGGTGAACTTCTGGCCCTGCGAGCCGTTGATCTGGCCGGACGCCAGCGCGCTCGCCGTGTACGCGGCCAGCGCACCGAGCTTGGCCGGGTCCCACAGTTCGAACTGCTTGACGGTGCCGTCCTTGACGTACTGCTTCATGTCGTTGGGCGTGCCCAGGCCGGTCAGCATGACCTTGCCCTTGTACTGCGAGCCGTCCAGGTACTGCGCGGCTGCCTTGATGCCCACCGTGGTCGGCGAGATGATGCCCTTCAGGTTCGGGTACTGCTGCAGCAGGCCCTGCGTCTGCTGGAAGGACGTCTGCGCGTCGTCGTTGCCGTAGGCGATCTTGACCAGGTGCATGTTCTTGTACTGCGGCTTCTTCAGCTCGTCCTGCATGAAGCCGATCCACGCGTTCTGGTTCGTGGCGGTCTGCGCCGCCGACAGCACGGCGATGTCACCGGTGTAGTTGATCTGCTTGCCCAGCAGGTCCACCTCGGACCGGCCGATGTCCTCGGAGCTGGCCTGCGAGATGAACACCTGGCGGCAGCCCGGGTTGGTGTCCGAGTCGTACGTGACGACCTTGATGCCGTTGTTGATCGCGGTCTTCAGCGCGGTGCACAGCGCGCCTGGGTCCTGTGCGGACACGGCGATCGCGTCCACCTTCTGCTGGATCAGCGCGTTGACGTAGTTGACCTGGCCCGCCGTGTCGGTGGCGCTGCTGGTGCCGACCTCCTTGTAGTGGTCGCCCAGCGCGGTCAGCGCCTGCTTGCCACCGTTGTCGGACACGGTGAAGTACGGGTTGTTCACCTGCTTGGGCAGGAACGCGACGGTGAGACCCGACTTGGCCGACGCGTTCGGGTTCACCGCGCCCGTCGCGACGTTCCCGGCGCTGGAGGCCGCCGCCTTGGTCTGGCTCTGCGTGGCGCCGCCACACGCGGCCACGGTGATCGCCACCGCGGCCAGTCCCGCGATCATGGCGAGCCTGTTGGTTGGGGACATACCACTACCTTTCGACACTGAAGGGCTGACGGTCGGGGACAACGGAGCGACGCGCGCTCAGGGAACCGGCGATCCGCGGGCCGAGCACGGAGATCACCAACAGGGCACCGGTCACCACGGTCTGGGACTGGGCCGAGACGTTCACCAGGCTCATCACGTTCTGCAGCACGCCGAGCAGGAACACGCCGGCGAACACACCGCCCAGCGTGCCTCGGCCGCCGTCGAAGTCGACGCCACCGAGCAGCACGGCCGCGATGACGGCCAGTTCCAGGCCGGTGGCGTTGTCGTAGCGGGCGCTGGCGTAGTGCAGCACCCAGAACACGCCGGTCAGCGACGAGATCAGCCCGGTGGCGGCGAACATCCACAGCTTCGCGCGCTTCACCCGGACACCGGCGAAGAACGCGGCCTCCTGGTTGGCGCCGATCGCGTACAGCGACCGGCCGTACGGGGTGGCGTGCAGGACGATCACGGCGATCACCAGCAGCACCAGGTACGGCACGGCGGCGTACGGGATGGGCGTGCCGGCGAACCGGTTCGCGCCGAAGTCCAGGTACTGCTGCGGGAAGTCGGTGACGGCGTTGGCGCCGAGGATGATCTGTGCCAGGCCGCGGAACGCGGCGAGCGTGCCGATCGTGACGGCCAGCGACGGCAGCCCGAGCCGGGTGACCAGCAACCCGTTGAGCAGGCCGCCGGCCAGGCCGACCAACAGGCAGATGCCGATCACGTCGTCGATCGGCAGGTTCGCGTTCCACAGCGCGCCCATCACGGCGCTGGACAGTCCGACCATCGATCCGACGGACAGGTCCACCTCGCCCGCGACGACGAGCATGCACATCGGCAGCGCGATCACCGCGATGGGCAGCGTGTTGCCGATCAGGAACGCGATGTTCAACGCGTTGCCGAAGCTGCCGACGGTGCCGAACGACACCAGGATCACGATCACCAGCAGCAGGCCGGCGACGGTGTCCCAGCGCACGAACCGGCCCTTGCCGCCGAGGAAGTCAGGCATGGCGGGCGTTCCTCCTCCGCAGCGTGCGCGCCACGCGCAGCGCGACCAACCGGTCCACGGCGATGGCCAGCAGCAACAGGAAACCGTCGATGGCCTGCTCGGCGCTGGAGCTGACGCCCAGCGACGGGAGCATGCTGTTGATCGAGGTGAGCAGCAGCGCGCCCAGGGCAGCGCCGTACACCGTGCCGGAGCCGCCGGTGAACGCGACACCGCCGACGACGACGGCGCTCACCACGGTCAGCTCGTAGCCCGACGCGGTACCGCTGTCGACGTTGCCGAACCGGGCCAGGTAGAGCGCGCCCGCGAGCCCGGCCAGCGCGCCGCACAGGATGTAGGCCGCGACGATCCGCCGCCGCACCGGCACGCCTGCCAGTCGCGCGGCCTCCGGGTTGGAGCCCAGCGCGTACGCCTCCCGGCCGCTGCGGTAGTTGCGCAGGAACCACGCGACGGCCACCAGCACGACCAGCGCCAGGACCGCCAGCCACGGGATCGGCCCGACCCCGTCGTGCCCGAAGGAGATGAAGCCGCCCGGCAGGTCGGATGCGGTGATCTCGCGCGACCCGACCCACATGGAGTCGACACCGCGGATGATGTAGAGCGTGCCGAGCGTGACCACCAGTGCCGGCACCCGGCCGATGCTCACCAACAGTCCGTTGAGCACACCGAACACGATGCCGACGGCCAGTCCGATGAGGACGGCGACGAACCCGTTCCCGCCGCCGGCCAGGTAGTCGCCGCACGCGAACGCGGAGATGCCGACGACGGAACCGACGGACAGATCGACGTTGCGGGTGATCACCACGACGGCCTCGCCGATCGCGACGAGCACCAGGATCGTCGCGTTCAGCAGGAGGTCCTTGATGCCCTGCGTGGACAGGAACCGCGGGTTGCCGATCTCGGTGACGACGATCAGCACGGCGAGCACGCCGATGATCGCCAACTCGCGCAGCCGGAGGACGAGGTCGACGAACTTCTTGGCCCCACTGGGCGGCGCCTGCGTCTCCTCGACGGCGACGGTGGTCGTCATGCCGCCTCCCGGGATCTGGTCGCGGCTGCCATCACGGACTCCTCGGTGGCGTCGGCCCGGCTGATCTCGGCGGTGAGGCGGCCTTCGCGCATGACGAGCACGCGGTCGGCCATGCCGAGGATCTCCGGCAGGTCGGACGAGATCATCAGCACCGCCATGCCGTCGGCGGCCAGGCTGGACAGCAGGCGGTGCACCTCCGCCTTCGTGCCCACGTCGATGCCGCGGGTCGGCTCGTCGACGATCAACACCCTCGGTCTGGTCGCCAGCCATTTGGCCAGCACGACCTTCTGCTGGTTGCCGCCGGACAGCGTGCTCACCAGGTCGCTGAGCCTGCTGTACTTGACCTGCAGGCGAATCGCCCAGTCGGTGGCGCGGCCGCGTTCGGCGGGGCGGCTCATCAGCCCGCCGCGGGCCAGTGTGCGCAGGCCGGCCAGGCCGATGTTGCGTTCGATCGACATGCCCATGACCAGTCCCTGCGCCCGCCGGTCCTCGGGCACGAGGGCGATCCCGGCCGCCATCGCCGCCGTCGGCGACGCGGGCCGCAGGTTCTTGCCCTCCACCACGACCGCACCGGCATCCCACCGGTCGATGCCGAAGATCGCCCGCGCCACCTCGCTGCGCCCGGCGCCGACCAGGCCGGCCAGGCCGACGATCTCGCCGTGCCGCACCTGGAAGGACACGTCGGTGAACACGCCCTCCCGGGTGAGCCGCCGCACGTCCAGCGCGACCTCGCCGGGCACGGTGTCCTGTTTCGGGTACAGCTCGTCCAGCGTGCGGCCGACCATCCGGCGGACCAGGTCGTCCTCGGTGATGCCGGCGACGTCCTCGGTGGCGATCCACCGGCCGTCCCGCAGGGTGGTGACGCGCTGGCAGATCCGGAAGATCTCCTCCAACCGGTGCGAGATGAACAGGACCGCGGCACCCTGGTCGCGCAGGGCCTCGACGACGCCGAACAGGCGGGCCACCTCGCTGCCGGTGAGGGCGGCCGTGGGCTCGTCCATGATCAGCACCCGGGCGTCGAACGACAGCGCCTGGGCGATCTCCACGATCTGCTGGTCGGCGATGGACAGCCCGCGGGCCGGGTCGTCCGGCCGCAGGTCGACACCCAATCGGGTGAACAGGGCCTTGGTGGCGGCCGTGATGGCCTTCCGGTCGATCCGGCCCAGCCCGGCCCTCGGCTGGCGGCCCATGAAGATGTTCTCCGCGACCGAGAGGTCCGGGAACAGGGTCGGTTCCTGGTAGATGACGGCCACGCCGGCGTCCCGCGCGTCGGCAGGCCCGCCGAACGTGACCGGCTCGCCGTCCAGCAGGACCTGGCCGGAGTCCGGCCGGTGCACGCCGGCCAGCATCTTCACCAGTGTGGACTTGCCGGCGCCGTTCTCCCCGGCCAGCGCGTGCACCTCGCCGCCCCGCAGGTCCAGTGAGACGTCCTGCAGGGCACGCACCGGACCGAACGACTTGCTCACGTCGGCCAGGGCCAGGACTGGGACTGGGACTGGGGCGGCGTCACCAGGTTGTTGCACCGGTCTCTCCGTCGCGTGAATAAAACGTTTCAATCGAAGATGCCGAGAAGCATGGAGTGGTCGGGCCTCCATGTCAAGGCTGGATCGGTCTACCGTGTAGCTGTTGTGACCTAAGCTGAGCTACAGTCCTCTGACACGTTTCAAGGAGGCGCGGTGAAGCCACCGATCGGCATCCGAGAGGTCGCCGCGCTGGCGAAGGTGTCCGTGGGCACGGTGTCCAACGTGCTCAACCGCCCGGCGATGGTCGCTCCCGCCACGAGGGACAGGGTACTGGCGGCAATCGCCGAACTGGGCTTCGTGCGCAACGAGTCGGCCCGCCAGTTGCGGACGGGCACGGCGCGGGCGATCGGCCTGGTCGTCCTGGACGTGGCGAACCCGTTCTTCACGGACGTGGCCAGGGGCGTCGAGGAGGTCGCCAGCGAGGCGGGCCACGCGGTCATCCTGTGCAACACGGACGAGTCGGCGCAGCGCGAGGCACGACATTTGGAGCTGCTGGCCGAGCAGCGGGTGCACAGCGTGCTGATCACGCCGGCGGACACGTCCCTGGAACCGATCCTGAAGCTGCGCGAACGCGGCGTGTCGGTGGTGCTGCTGGACCACCCGGCCGAACTGGCCGACGCGTGCTCGGTGTCGGTGGACGACCGGGTGGGCGGCGAACTGGCCATCAACCACCTGCTCGCCGAGGGCCACGAACGCATCGTGATGGTCAACGGCGCGTCCCGGCTGTACCAGGCGCGGGAGCGCCGCGCGGGAGCGATGGAGGCGATCCGCAAGGCCGAGCGGCCCGCGGACACGCTGCGGGTCATCGAGGTCCCCGCGTTCAACGTGGCGTGCGGCCGCCGGGCCGGCGAGGAGCTGCTGGCCAGGGCCGAACGCCCGACGGCGGTGTTCTGCGCGAACGACATGCTCGCGCTGGGCCTGTTGCAGGTCATGGTGCGCGCGGGCGTACGGGTGCCGGACGACATCGCGATCGTCGGCTACGACGACATCGACTTCGCGGCCGCGGCGGCGGTCCCGCTGTCGTCGGTCCGCCAGCCACGACAGCAGATCGGGCGGACAGCGGCCGAACTGGTCATCGGCGAGACCCAGGAACCCGAGGAACACCAGCACCAGCACATCGTCTTCACGCCCGAGTTGGTGGTCCGAGAGTCCAGCCGGCACTCCTTCCACCGCCGATAACCGCCGGGCCGTCTCACCCCAGGCAGCACGAGTGCCGGGCGTTTGCCACGTAGTGCGGGTCGTGCCACCAGTAACGGCTGTTGGACGGGGCGTCCGGCACCGGGGCGAGCATCGTGCTCGCCGGGACCGTCGATGCCGCCGTCGCGAACGGCGCCAGCAACTCGTCGACCGTGTGCGCGCGGCCGCCGACGAAGACGGACCGCACGTTGGCCGCCTGGGTGATGTCCGTCAGCGGGTCGCCGCCGAGGACGGCGATGTCGGCGTAGTGGCCGGGGGCGATCCGCCCCAACGGCTCGCCGAGCACGTCCCCGGCGTTCCTGGTGGCCGTCGTCAGCGCCTCGTACGGTGTCATGCCGTACTTGACCATGGCGCGCAGGTTCATGTGCGTGCTGACCGCCGTGTGGTCGATGGGCGAGTCCGTCCCGGTGATCACCGTGCCGCCCCCGCGCACCAGCGCGGCGATCTGCGCGACCTGTTGGCGCAGGTTCGCCAGCGTCGCCGTCTGGTCGGTCGTGCCGGCCGCCGTCGCCGCGGCCTGCAACGACGCGTACTCCCACGACGGGTACAGGGTGCGCACCCGCCTGTCGGTGACCAGGCTGGTGTCCTCGCCGAACAGCGCGGAGGCCACGAAGAACGTCGGTGTACGGGCGGTTCCTGCGGCGTTGAACAGGTCGACGACATCGCCGTACCCGGCGCCCAGCGCCGTGACCGTCCGGGAGTAGCCGAGCCGGTTGGTCGCGCCGACGTGCTCCATGCCGTCGCCGCCGAACGCCAGCGCCGGGTAGTGGTAGTGCGAGGACGCCAGGATGCCCCGCGCGTGCGCCCACCGGATGACGGTCTGCTGCCACTCCGGGCGCAGCCGCACGTACGCCTTCATCAGGTCGTAGTCGAGCGCGCCGGCCCGGGACAGCTCCAGCGCCAGCTGGTGTTCGTCGAACGTGGGCCGCATGAAGTTGTAGTAGATGCGGGACCCGTCGATCGCCTCACCGGTCGCGAAGTACCGCGGCCCGACCCGCACGCCGGACTGGAACGACTCGCGTTCCTCCACCATGTGGTAGGCCGGGCTGCCCGGCGAGCGGGTGGTGGTGATGCCCAGCGACAGCCACAGCCGTCCCTGCCGGTCGCCGTATGAGTAGCCCTGCATCTCGCGGTGGTTGTGCATGTCCACCAGGCCGGGCACGACCACCGAGTCCCGCGCGTCGACGACGTCGCCGTCCCAGCCGCCGTGGGTGACCGCGACGATCCGGTGTCCCTCCACCACGACGTCCACATCGGACCGCAGCGACCGGCTCACGCCGTCCCACAGCCGCCCGGCACGGATCACGGTGCGGCCACGGCCGCGCACGTTGGTCCAGCTCAGCCCGACCGGCACCGTCCGGGGCGCGCCTCCGTGCACCGACACCAGCCGCAGCCGGCCGTTGCTCAGGTAGGCCAGCGACCGCGAATCACCGCTCCAACTGGGCGCGTCGGTGACCTCGGAGGTGATCTGCCGGGGCGCGCCGACGAACGTCCCGTCCGGGCGCACGTCGACGACCCACAGCACGCTGCCGACGACGAACGCCATCATCGTGCCGTCCGGCGACCACACCGGCCCGTCGTCGCCGCGCGTCTGGATCGACCGGTCGGGCAGCGGATCGACGTACGTCGCCGTGCCGGACATCCGGTTGACCAGCAGGATCTTGCTCAGTCCCTCGCGGTAGCGGGCCGAGTACGGCTTGATGGCCGCCAGCGCGATGACCGACCCGTCCGGCGACCACGTGGGTCGGCCGGGCTCGAACGTCGCGGTGAAGACCTGTTGCACGGCACCGGAAGCGACCTCGACGGTGTAGAGGGCACCGGTCTGGTCGAGGAACGCGATGTGCGCGCCGTCGCGCGACCACGACCCGGACACGGCGGCGGCGCCGGGCAGGTTCGTCAGCTGCCGGTCCGCGCCGGTTTCCAGGTCCCGCAACCAGATGTCCAGCTTGCCGCCGCGGTCGGTGGAGTACGCCAGGTGCCGGCTGTCCGGGGACCATGCCGGATCGGACTTCCACCAGTGGTCCCGGGTCAGTGGCCGCGGCGGCTGGCCGATCCGCATGGTGTAGATGTCGTTGAGCGCGCGGAACGCGACCGACGACCCGTCCGGGGACAGCACGGGGCTGCCGATCCCGACGACCGGCCGCCGCCGGCCGGAGTCGAAGTCCCGCTGCCGCTTCACGTAGTGCGCGGGCCGCACGGTCACCGGAGCGGTGAACGGGACGTCGACGACTCCGCCGTCGGCCGACCGCCGCCGGATCGCCCCGTCGGCCGTGTAGACGTAGGAGTCGCCGCTCCACGACACCCGGAACGGGTACACCTCCTCGCCGGTGAACAGCGGCGTCCCACCGCGCACCAACTGGGACTGCCCGATGGAGAAGGGCGGCGTGCCACCGGACTGAAGCACGTACACCAGGTCGGTGCCGTCCGGTGTCCAGGCGGGGCTGTGGATCACCTGGCCGGCCGGCACGGACACGGCCGTCGTGCGGGCGCCGGTGGCGACGGTGACGACGTCGATCCGGGTGTTGGCGACGACGAACGCGACCTTGGTGCCGTCCGGCGACCAGGTCGGCTCGTACTCCTCGACGGCGGCCGTGTCGGCCAGGGTGGTGATCGCGGAACCGGTCAGCAGATAGATGCCATAGCTGCCGCCCGCGTCGGAGGAGAACACGATCCGCGTGCCGTCCGGCGAGAAACGGGGCTCCCGATGGTCGAACGGCCCGTGCGTCAACTGCCGCAACCCGGAGCCGTCGGCGTCGACCGTCCACAGGTTGAAGTTGCCGTCCCGGTACGACTGGAACACCAGGGACCGGCCATCGGGCGCCCAGGCGGGCTGCGCGATGTCGAACAGGTCGCTGGTCAGGCGCCGCGCGGTCCCGCCCGAGGCGGGGACGAGCCACAGCACACCCAGCAGATCGGTGGCCAGCGTGCGGCCGTCCGGTGACACCTGCACGGCCTGGTTGGTGCCCTGCCGGACGGACACCGGTACCCCGGCCCTCGACGGCGCGGGCGCGCCGGTGACGTGGGCCAGGCCGGACAGCGTCGCCGTGCCCGCCACACCCGCCAGGAAACCCCGCCTGTTGACCGCTGCCATCTGCCAACCTCCCACGGACCACGCCGTCCCGGGTGACCGGACGATCACTTTTCGTGATCCTAGGGGAGAATTGTCCGAACAGAAACGGCCGCCCGCGTGAGCGGACGGCCGTCTTCGGTAACGGGACGCTACGGCAGCTGTGGGCGGCGACCCGGTTCCTGCCTGGGCATCCGCTGGTCGGTCCCGGGGACGGGCGGCAGCGGGAACTGGCTGGTCGCGTACTGCGCCAGGTTGTAGGCGCCGGTCGTGTCGGGCAGCTTGGGCGCCTCGCGTGCGGGCTCGTGGAAGCGGAACGCCGAGGTCAGGTCACCGACGGTGCGGCGACGCCAGTCGGTGATGTTCGTTTCCCGCACACCGGTGATGTGCTCCAGGAAGCGCAGCTGCGACGTGTGGTCGGACAGCTCCGAGCACACCCAGCCACCGACGGTCCACGGCGAGACGATGATGCAGGGCACCCGGAAGCCGAGCCCGGTGGGCCAACCGTTGCCCTTGACCCCGGTCGGCGACGTGCCGAACACGAACTCGCCCGGGGTGCCCGGCGGCGGGGTGGGCGGCAGGACGTGGTCGAACATGCCGTCGTTCTCGTCGTAGGACAGGATGAACACCGTCTTGGCCCACACGTCGGGGTTGGCGGCGACGGCGTCGATCTTGCCGGCGACGAACTGCGCACCGGCGTTGGGCAGGCCGGCGGGGTGCTCGTCGAACCCGGAGGGCGGCAGGATCCAGCTGACCGTCGGCAGGTTGTCGGTGAGGCAGTCGTACTCGAACTGGCCCAGCGGCTGCGCGTTCATGCCCTTGTCGAACAGCGGGTCACCGGCGACGGCCTTGTCGTACTGCTCGATCAGCTGCAGCGCGCCCAGGCCGGTGGCACCGCCGGGAGCGTGGTAGATCTTCCAGCTGACGCCGGCCTCTTCCAGGCGCTCCGGGTAGGTCTTCCACGTGTAGGTGGCGGCGGGGCCACCGGTCTCCAGCGACGGACCGCCGAACCGGCCGTCGGCGTCGATGGTGCCCGATATCCACATGTGCCGGTTCGGCGCCGTCGGGCCGAGCACGGAACAGTGGTAGTGGTCGAGGATGGTGAAGGCGTCGGCCAGCGCGTACTGGAACGGGATGTCCTCCCGCGTGAAGTACCCCATGGTGTAGGGGCCGACCTTGGCGCCGTCGGACGCGATGTGCGCCGGCAGCCAGTTGTCCATCTTGCCTTCGTTCCACGCCTCGTGCTGCACCTCCCACGCGTGGCTCATGGAGGGAATGGCCTGGGCGGCGGTGGTGCGGGCGTCGACGTGGTAGGGCAGCAGGTAACCGTCCGGGTTGGACGGGTCGGGCTGGTAGAACACCGAACGCCCGTTGGGCAGCTTCATCGCGTGCGGGTCGCTGAAGCCGCGGACACCGGACAGCGAACCGAAGTAGTGGTCGAAGCTGCGGTTCTCCTGCATCAGCATGACGACGTGTTTGATGTCACTGAGCTTGCCGCCCTTGGGCAGCGGGTTGGCGAGCGCCTTCTGGATGTTCGGCGGCAGGGCCATGGCCGCGGCGGACAGACCGCCGACGGCAGCGGCCGAACCGAGCAGCCGCCGCCGCGTGATGCCACCGCGTTCGGCGGTCTCGTCGGGAGTGTCGTTCATCGAAGTCCTCTCACAGTCGGCCGCACTGGCCGTGGGTGGGGCGCTCCGACACACTCGCTCGTGAAGTTGGTTTCCCTGATGGTGTTCAGGTGATCAACGGATTAATTCGACGGGAACTGTCAGTCCGCCTGGGGGAACTCGGCCTCCAACGACCCGGTCAGCCGGAACTTCCGTTGGGTGCGTTGGTAAAATGTCGTCTTGCCCAACCGGACGACCCGGGCGGCCTCGGTGATCGCGGAGATCTCCACGTGGGCCCCTGGCCCGAGGTTGCCGACCAGGATGCCGTCGGCCTCGACGGCGACCTGCCCGCTGCTGGGCAGGATGGACAGTCCCAGCTTCTCGCCACTGGACAGGAACAGCGCCCGGTTGAAGGCCGAGTGCGGCGCGGCGGGAGTGACGATGATCCCTTCGGCCCGCGGCGACACGATGGGCCCACCGGCGGAGAAGTTGTAGGCGGTGGAACCGGTGGGCGTGGCGACGACGAGCGCATCGGCGGAGTAGCGCACGAACGGATGCCCCTCGACGAGCAGCTCCACCTCGGTCATGCCGTGCCCGGGCACCCGAACCAGGGCAAGATCGTTGAACGCGGTGGTCTCCCGACCATCGACGGTGATCCGCAACCCCGACCGGGGTTCGACGGTGAACTCCTTGGCATCGATCGCACACAGCGCGGGATCGAGCTCGGGAATGTCGATCTCGGCGAGAAACCCCAACCGCCCCAGGTTCACCCCGAGCACCGGAATCCGCCGCCGGAACGCGAGCCGCATGGCCCGCAACATGGTGCCGTCACCCCCGAGGCTGACCAACAGATCAGCCCGCTCACCGATCTCCTCGACGTCGCTGGCGACCAGCACACCGTTGGCGCGGTGCATCTCCTCGGCCAACCCGAGCGCCTCGATGTTCCGTTCCCGAGCCCATGTGGCGATGGTGTCGATCACGCCGCCACAGTCCCGCCGAGGATGCAGAACAAGCCCGATCGCGCCGATCATGCCCATGATTCGCAACCTCCGTCGTCGCCGCTACAGCCACCAGCATCCCGACGTGGCGGACACTCCGCCACCACGACCGAGGCGAGCAGCGGGCAACGCACAACGAGACCTTACGAACCCAGGCGCCCCCGGGACCCGAACTTCCAGGTCAGCCCGCGATCACTCGCGCGATCGCCTGAAACATCCGCTCCACGTCCTGCTCCCCCGTCCGCCAATTGCTCAACGCGGCCCGCAACGCCGGAGCACCGTCCAGAACGGTGGGCGTCACGAATGTCTCCCCGGTGGCCGCCACCGCATCGGCCACCTCGTCCGGCTCCCGCCCGTCGGCGGCGAAACACACGACGTTCAAGCGCACCGGAGCCACCAGCCGCACACCGGGCAACTCGGCCAACCGCTCCCCGAGCCGACGAGCACAGGCCACGGTCCGCTCCACGATCTCCCGGTGACCGTCGCGCCCGTAGGCGGCCAGCGTGAACCAGGCGGGCAACGCCCGCAGCCGCCGTGAACTCTCCGGCGTGAGGTGCACGAAGTCGGGTTCCCCGGTGGGCAGGCCCAGATAGGCCGCGGCGTTCTGGAAGATCCGCACCTGCAGGTCCGGCCGCCGAGTGAACTGGACAGCCGAGTCGTACGGCACGTTGAGCCATTTGTGCAGGTCGACGCACACCGAATCGGCCCCGTCGATGCCCCGCACGAGATGCGCGAACCGCGGCGACAGAGCCGCGAACGCGCCGAACGCGCCGTCGACGTGCAGCCAGAAGTCGTACCGATCCTTCAACGCGACGATCGCCGCGATGTCGTCGAAGTCGACGGTGTTCACGGTGCCGGCGTTGGCCACGACGACCGCCGGGCCGGCCACCGAGTCGAGCGCGGCGGCCAACCGCTCGACGTCGACCGCCTCCCGCCCGGCCAGCTTCGGCACGAGTCGCATGCTGCCTCGCCCCAGGCCGAGCAGGGACAGCGCCTTGAACACACTGGAGTGTGGTTCCCCCGACAACACGGGCACCGGACCGAGCGCGGCGAGCCCATCGTCGGCCACCGACACACCCCGGCGCTCACCCACCCATTCCCGGGCGATGGCCAGTCCGGTCACGTTGGACATGGTCGCTCCGGACACGAACGCACCGGCGTACTCGGGCCCCAACCCGAACAGCTCACGCAACCAGCCGACCGTCTCACGCTCCAGAGCGCTCGCCGCCGAGTCCCGAACGGTGACGACGTTCTGGTCGAAAGCGCTGGTCAGCCAGTCCCCGGCCAGCGCGGCGGGCGTCGTGCCCCCGACGACGAAGCCCAGGTAGCGAGGCCCGGCACTACCGGAGAACCCCGGCTCCCACCGGGACGTGAAGTCGGCCAACGCGCCACGCAACCCGGTGCCGTGCTCGGGCAACCCGACGGCAGCGGGCCGCGCACTGGTCGCGACGGGCCGACCGTCGATCCCGGTCAGAACGTCGACGGCGTACCGGCAGGTGGCGTCGAGCAGGGCGGGCAGGTCGGCCAGATCGCCGGCGAGATGTGCGTCCACCGGGCACTCCCCACAGGATCGCAGGACAACGGTCGAACCGGACCATAACCCGCGCGGTGGGCACGCCGGCACGGGCCACTGGACGACAACTGGCCGGTAACCCGTTTGGTCCATACCAGGGCATCTAGTGTCGACAGTTATCCGCGCCGCTCCAGGGTCGCATCGCTCATCGAGCTCACGTGGCGCTCACAACTCTTGCCGTTCTCGAACGAGTTTCACCATAGCGGACGTGGTACAGGCCACATTTGTCACCCCGCTTGATCACATTCGAAACTTCTTCTTGACATCACGAGGTGCTCCGGAACACACTCCTCCGCATCCAAGTGTCGACACATTGTCATGGGAGGAACTGATGGCCACCGGCACCGTGGCCCTGGAAGCCAGGGACCTCCAGCTCGGCCACCGCAGCCGGCGCGGCGGTGGCTTCACGCTCGCCTGCCATGACCTCAACCTGCAGATCATGGAGCACGAGTTCGTCGTCATCGTCGGCCCGAGCGGCTGCGGCAAGACGACGTTCCTGGAAGCCGTCGCCGGTCTCGTGCCGACCGCGGGTGGCCGGCTGGAACTGAACGGCAAGCAGATCACCGGCCCCGGCCCGGAACGCTCGCTGGTGTTCCAGAACGCGTCGCTGTTCCCGTGGCGGACCGTGCTGGACAACGTGCTGTTCGGACCGCAGGTGCAGCGCAAGATGTCGCCGCAGGTCAAGCAGCGTGCCAGGGACCTCCTGGAGGTCGCCGGCCTGACCGAGGTGGCCGGCCGCTACCCGCACGAGCTGTCCGGCGGCATGCGGCAGCGGGCCAACCTGGCCCGGGCGCTGGCCACCGACCCGGACCTGATCCTGCTGGACGAGCCGTTCGGCGCGCTGGACGCGCAGAACCGCGAGGTACTGCAGGACGAGCTGCTGCGCATCTGGCAGGCCGACAGCCCCTCGGCGCGCAAGACCGCGCTGTTCATCACGCACGACGTCAACGAAGCCGTCCTGCTGGCCGACCGGGTGCTCGTGTTCTCCCCGTCCCCGGCGCACGTCGCCGAGGTCATCACCATTGATGTGCCGCGCCCACGAAGCGCGGACTGGCGCCGCAGCACCGAGTTCCTGGCCTACGGCGACCGGGTGCTCGCGGCGCTGCACCAACGAGACATGCCACAACCACAGCCAGTTCAGTGAGGACGAGCCAATGACGGCAACACAGGAAGCGGCGGTCGGGCGGCCAGGCCCGCGCACGGCACCGTCCGCCGGGATGCCGAGCGGCCATTCGGGACTCTCCGGCTGGGCGCGCCGCCACAGCAGCCTGCTGCTGGGCACGCTCGGTGTGCTGGTCGTGCTGGTGGCATGGCAGATCTGCGCGTCGACCGGCGTCGTGGACATCTCGTTCACCAGCAGTCCGTTCCGGATCGCCCAGGAAGAGGGCACGCTGTTCCACAGTGGCCAGATCTACCCGGCGCTCGGCGCCACCGGTCTGGAACTGCTGTGGGGCCTGCTGATCAGCTTCATCGCGGGCATCCCGATCGGACTGGTGCTCGGTCGCAGCAAGATCCTGCACGACATGACCGAGCCGATCGTCAACGTGCTGTACTCGGTACCGTACGTGATCTTCATGCCGATCATCATCTTCTGGTTCGGCATCAACGAGACGTCACGTGTCGTCGTGATCATCTGGGCGGCGATCCTGCCGCTCGTGATCAACGTGACGGCGGGCGTGCGCGCGCTCAACAACGACTACGTCCGGGTGGCCACGGCGTTCTGCGCCTCCAGGACGGCGTTCTTCCGGACCGTCGCACTGCCGGCGACCATGCCCTACATCCTGGCCGGCATCCGCCTGTCGGTGGGCAAGGCGCTGGTCGGTGCGATCGTCGCCGAACTGTTCCTGGCCAGCCAGGGACTGGGTTACTTCGTGCAGAACCAAACCTCCAACTTCGACATGGACGCCGCGTTCGCGGGCATCGTGCTGCTCGCGGCCGCCGCGCTCATCCTCAACTGGGGCGTCGGTCTGATCGAACGGCGCTTCACTCATTGGGCAGGTGCGCAGTAATGAAAAGAATCGCAGCCAGGACCTTCGCCGGTGCGGCGGTGGCCGTGGGGCTGCTGGCCTCGGTGGTCGCCTGTGGCAACAGCGCGGACAGCACGGTCAAGGCGGACTCCAGCGGCCTGCTGCCGCTGAAGATCGGCTACACCGCCGCCGGCGCCGGGTACGCCGACCTGTACGACGGCGTGGACTACGGCATCTTCAAGAAGCACGGCCTGAACGTGACGATCGTGCGGCTGAACACCAGTGCGCAGCTCGTCGCCGCGCTGGCCAGCAACAGCGTCCAGATCGGCGTCGGCGTGGCGGCCGACAGCGCGTCCGCCATCATGAAGGGCGCCAAGCTGAAGTTCATCGCGATGTCCGAGCCCAAGTACAACCTGGAGATGTGGGCCAGCCCGGACATCAAGACGATCGACGACCTGAAGGGCAAGAAGGTCGCGCTGACCTCGCCCAACTCCGAGGGTGACTTCGGTCTGACGGCGCTGCTGCAGCAGCACGGCATCTCCCGCGACACCGTGCAGAGCGACTACGTGCAGAGCGCGGCCGCCGAGGTCGCGGCGCTGGACTCCGGTGCGGTGTCGGCCATCCTGACGCAGCCGCCGCAGGGCACGTCCACCCGCAACAAGGGCGCGCACCGGCTGGCGGCGCTGTCCAACCTGCCGTTCCCGCTGGGCACGTACACGGTGGAGAGCGGCTACCTGGACAACAACCGGGATCTGGTGAAGAAGTTCGTCGCCGCCGAGGCCGACGCGCTGTCGTACCTGCCGGCGCACGAGCAGGAGACCGAGGCCGCGATCAAGAAGTACACCGGCGAGAACGACGCGTCGCTGGACAAGTACGCCTACCAGTTCTTCCTGAACGTGTGGGCGAAGACCCCCGAGGTCGACCAGACCCTGATCCAGCAGGGCTTCCAGGAGGCGGCGAAGAAGACCGGCAAGACCGCGCCGAGCGACGTCTCGCAGTACATCGACAAGACCCTGTACACCCAGCCCTCGTAACAGTGACCAGGGCGGTCGACCACCACAGACGGAGGGGTTCGTGGACTGGAACGATTTCCTGACCGAGCGGGACCGGGCCGTACTGGCCGCCACGTCCTGGGCGAAACAGGAACCGTTCGGTCTCGGAATTCGACCCGCCGTGGTGGTGGTCGACCTCTACTACGCGGCACTCGGCCTGCCCCGGACCGACATCCTCGATGCGGTCCGGGACTGGCCGTCGGCGTGCGGACAGGAGGGCTGGGCGGCGGTCGACCGGACCGCCACCCTGCTCGCCACGGCTCGCGCGGCCGGCGTGCCGGTCATCTACTTCCACGCGACACCGCCCCGCCTGGGCCGGTGGAACCGGAAGCCACCGAAGAAGCTGGCCACCCGGCCGGCGGGCGTCGCCGGCAACGACATCGTCGCCGAGGTCGCACCGCGGGACGACGACATCGTGCTCACCAAGATCGGCCCCAGTGCCTTCCACCAGACGCCGTTGGACACCGTGCTGCGCAGCGGCGGCCACGACACGATCCTGGTGTGCGGCGAGGCCACCAGCGGCTGTGTACGGTCCACTGTGGTGGACGGCTGTGTCGCGGGCTACCGGATGGGCGTCGTCGGTGACTGCTGCTTCGACCGGTTCCAGGCTTCCCACTGGGTCAGCCTGTTCGATATGAATCAGAAGTACGCGGACGTGATCTCCGCCGACGAGGCGGAGAATTACCTCCGCACGAACGACTCCGCACGAACGACGCGGACTGATTCCCCAGGACAGGGAGCGGCATGACAGACACACCCGCCGACCTCCGGCGGTGGCTGGAGGAGGCCGAGAAGGCCGGCGAGTTGCAGACCATCACCGGTGCGCACTGGGAACTGGAGATCGGCGCGATCGGCCAGGTCAACTACCGGCGCAAGAACCCGAAGGCGCTGCTGTTCGACGACATCACCGGTTACGCCCCCGGCCTGCGGGTGCTGTCCAGCACCACGACCAACCCCCGACTGCTCGGCTCGGTGCTGGGTCTGGGCTGGGACAACACCGACTTCGACCTGATGGAATCGCTGGCCGTCAAGCCGGACGAGTGGGTGCGCGGCGCGCGTGACTTCGCGCCGGTGACCGTGACCGACGGACCGCTGCTGTCCAACGTCGACCGCAAGCCCGACATCGACCTGCTGAAGTTCCCGGTGCCGCTGTGGCACGAGGGGGACGGCGGCCGGTACATCGGCACCGGGTGCGCCGTGGTCACCAAGGACTACGACACCGGCAGGCTGAACCTGGGTGCGTACCGCATGCAGGTGCAGGACGACGGCAGGTCCACCACGGTGAACATCGAGAAGGGCAAGCACGGCGCCCAGCACCTGCGCCGCTGGTTCGAGGCCGAGGGCCGCGCGCCGATCGCCGTCGCGCTGGGCATGCACCCGGCGTACCTGGTCGCCGCGGGCGTCGAGGTGCCCGCCGACATCTCCGAGTACAACTACGTCGGCGCGATGCAGGGTGCGCCCGTGCACACGATCAACGGCGAGGTCACCGGCCTGCCGCTGCCGTGGGACGCGGAGATCGCCATCGAGGGCTGGGTCACCCCGGACAACACCCGGCCGGAGGGCCCGTTCGGCGAGTGGACCGGGTACTACTCCGGTTCCCGGGAACCGATCCTGAACATCGACGTGGAACGTGTCTACTACCGCGACGACCCGATCCTGCTCGGTGCCCCGCCCGGGAAGCCGCCACACGACTACTCCTACATGCGCACGGTGATGAAGTCCGCGATCATCACCGACTCGCTGCGCCGCACCGGCCTGCCCGGCCTGCGCGGTGTGTGGGCGCACGAGGCGGGCGGTGGCCGGTCGCTGCTGATCGTGTCGATCGAACAGCGCTACCCCGGCCACGCCCGGCAGGCCGCCTACCTGGCCGCGCAGCTGCCCAACGCCGCGTACATGAACAGGTTCACCGTCGTGGTGGACCACGACGTGAACCCGCGTGACCTCGGCGAGGTCGTGTGGGCGATGACCGGCCGCACCGACCCGTCGGTCGACATCGAGGTGATGAAGCGGACCTGGGGCAGCCGGGTCGACCCGCTGACGCTCCCCGGTGAGATGCCGTTCAACAGCCGTGCCGTGATCGACGCGTGCCGCCCGTTCGAACGGCTGGACTCCTTCCCGGAGGTGGCCGAGTCCAGCGAGTCGCTGATCGAGTCGGTCAGCCGCCGATGGCCGGAGGTGACGGGCTAGTGGTGGACGGCGGCTTGGCCGACACACTTCCCGGAGCCGGCGAAGCGTCCCGGGCCGCCGATATCAGCCGGATGCGCGAGGAGCTGCTGTTCGGCGCGCTGCGCGGGGTCGAGGGCGCGTCGTCACTGGCGTTCACGATCTTCCGGGAGCTGGCCGTCGGCATCGTGGAGGGACGCCTGCCACCCGGCCACGAGGTCAACTCGGCGGAGCTGGCCCGGGAGTTCAACACGTCCCGGACGCCGGTGCGCGAAGCACTGCTGATGCTGGAGCGGGAGGATCTGGTGATCGTCCCGCCCCGGCGGCGGCCGTTCGTGTCGGACGTGGCGCTGTCGCAGGTGCGGGAGATCTACGAGATCCGTGCGAGCCTGTACGCACTGGTCAGCGAACTGCTGGTGGAACGGGCGTCGGACGCCGGGATCGCCCGGCTGCACGAGTGGCAGGCCAAGCTGGTGGCCGACGCCCAGGCCGGTGACGTCGACGCGTACTTCTGGCACAACGTGGGTTTCCGGGACACCGAGGCGGGCCTGTCGGGCAACCGGGAACTCCAGCGGCGGCTGAGTTCGCTGGGTCTGCAGATGCACCGGTTCCGGCACCTGAGCCTGTCGCTGCCCGGGCGGCTGATGCTCTCGGTGGCCGACCACGAGCGGCTGGTCCGGGCCTACGCGGAGCGGGACGTCGCGATGGCCGTGGCCATCAGCCGGTCCCTGGTGTGGCGCGGCTACCAGGCCATCGAACGCTCCGGCCGGCTCCGTCTGGCCTGATCGTCACCCGTAACGGGGCTGTGCCGCCCGTCCTGCTTGGTCATCATCGTGGGTGGTGGCGGCCACAATGGGCCGGAGCTCGGTCACGGGAGGCGACGGGAACACATGGGCGATGGTCGCGACCGGCGGGAGTTCGGACCCGAGACCGCCGTGCCGCGGCTGATCGGCCGCGAGCGCGAGCTGGCCGTCATGGCCAGGGCGGTGGCCGACCCGCCCGGCCTGGTGCTCGTCGAAGGCGAGGCCGGCGTCGGGAAGAGCCGGTTGCTGCACGAGTTCCTCGCGGGCGCCGGCAACCGGCTGGGCCGGGTCCTGGTGGGCGCGTGCCCGCCGCTGCGCGAGCCGTTCACGCTCGGCCCGGTCGTCGACGCCGTCCGGCAGGCCACCGACCGCGTCGCCGGGCTGCGGCTGACCGCGCTGGCCGGGGCGCTGCGGTCGCTGTTCCCGGAGTGGGCCGCCGACCTGCCGGCCGCGCCGGAACCGCTGGACGACCCGTCCGCCGCGCGTCACCGGCTGTTCCGCGCACTGGCCGAACTGCTGGACCGGCTCGGCGTCCAGGTGCTGGTCGTCGAGGACGCGCACTGGGCCGACGACGCGACGCTGGAGTTCCTGCTGTTCCTGGCGGCCGGGCGCCGGCCGGCGCTGAGCCTGTTCCTGACCTACCGGCCCGAGGACGTCGCGCCGGACTCGCTGCTGCGCCGCCTGTCCGGCCGCGCCACCCGGGCCCGCATCCGCCTGGCGGCGCTGGACGCCGAGGACACCGGCCGGCTGGTGTCCTCGATGCTGGACGACGAGCCGGTGTCCGCCGAGTTCGCGGCGTTCCTGCACGCGCACACCGATGGTGTGCCGCTGGCCGTCGAGGAGTCCGTGCGGCTGCTGTACGACCGTGCCGACCTCGTGCACGAGAACGGTGTGTGGCTGCGCCGCGACCTGGACGAACTGGACGTGCCGCCGAGCATCCGGGACGCCGTCCTGGAACGCACGGCGCGGCTGGCCCCGGCCGCACAGGCGGTGCTGCGGGCCGCCGCCGTGCTCGCGCACCCGGCCGCCGAGTCGGCACTGCTGGCCGTGGCCGACCTGGACGCCGCGACGTTCGCCGAAGGTGTCGGCGGAGCGCTGGAGTCCGGGCTGCTGCGCGAGGACTCCCACGGCCTGCTGGCGTTCCGGCACGGGTTCCCGGCCCGGGCCGTGTACGAGACGATCACGGCGAGCGAACGGCAGCGCTACCACCTGCGCGCCGGCCTGGCGCTGGAGCAGGGCGACCGGCCGCCCGCGGCCCGTCTGGCGCGCCACTTCCGGGAGGCGGGCCGTAGCGCCGAGTGGTGCCGGTACGCCGAGCAGGCCGCGGAACTGGCGCTGTCCTCCGGCGATCCGAAGACGGCGTTCACCGTGCTGCACGAGGTCCTGACCCGGGGCGACCTGCCGGCCGCGACGGTTGCCCGGATCATGCACACCATCCCGCTGTACGCGGAGTCCACCGGAACGCGGGACCTGGTGCCGATCCTGCGCGCCGTGCACACCGACCCGACGCTCACGCCGGCCGAACGCGGTGGTGTCGGCCTGCACCTGGGCCGGATGCTGTACCACGGCGGGGATCTGGAGGCCGGTTCCGCCGAACTGGAACGTGCCGTGCCCGATCTGGCCGACCGGCCGGTGGACGCCGCCCACGCGATGATCATGCTCGGCTTCCCGGACGGCACGCCACGGCCGGCCGCCCGACACCGGTACTGGCTGGAGCGCGCCGCCGCGGTCGAGGCGGACCCGTCGATCCCGCCGGTGCACCGCATCGCGCTGCTGGGTGACCGGGCGAGCGCCCTGCTGCAGTTGGGTGAGGTCGCCGGGTGGGACGTGGCCGCGCAACTGCCCAGCAGACCCCACTCGCCGCAGGAGGCGTTGCAGGTGGCCCGGGGCTACGCGAACCTCGGTGAGGCCGCGATGCTGTGGGGACGCTACGACGACGCCCGCCGCTGGTCCCGGTTCGCCGCCGAGCTGGCCGGTGAACACCATTACACGCGGATGCGGGACCTGCTGGAGGCGATGCTCGCGCACCTGGACTGGCTCACCGGCGACTGGCAGCACGCGGACCCGCTGGAGGACGCGCCGCACATCCGCCGGTCGGTCGCGGCGGTCGACGGCTTCCTGGACGACACCGCCGACGCCGAGGCGACGCTGCGGAACGCGATGCGGCCCGGTCCGGTCGAGGGCACCCGCGACCCCGGCGTCGCGCTGGCCCGCCTGTACCTGGCCACCGGCCGGGTCGCCGACGCCCTGCGGATCACCGAGGACCGAGTGTCCACAGTGGAGGCCAAGGGCGTGTGGGTGTGGGCCGGTGAGCTGGCGCCGGTGCGCGTCGAGGCGCTGCTGGCCGCCGGCCGGGCCGGCGACGCGGCCGGGCTCGTCGACCGGTTCGCCGACGGCCTCGGCGACCTGCCGGCGCTCGCCGCGCACGCCGGGCTCGCCCAGTCACGGGCACTGCTGGACGGGTCGGCCGAGTCGTTCGACGCG
>DASZXM010000640.1:0-2247 GCA_035546415.1 Pseudonocardiaceae bacterium | reverse complement strand
CGATCCGCACGGTCACCGCGCCCGCCTACCCCGGCCTGACCGGCGGTGCGACGCAGCGGCAGCGCGTGGCGCTGACGGGCAAGCCGGACCAGGTCGTGATCAACCCGCCGGGCGGCGATCCGGCCGCGATCAGCGCGCTGCCCGGGTTCGGCAGCCTGTTCGGCGGTGCCGCCGGCCGGCTGTCGTCGGACGTGCCGGGCGAGTTCGCGTCGTTCGGCAGCGCACCGCTGGCCCAGCAGCTGCTGGTGGCCGGGTCGTCGACGGTGACACTGCGGGTCGGTGCCGTGCCCGGGCCGGCGCCCGCGCGGCAGGCCGTGCTGTTCGCGAAGCTGTACGACGTCGGCCCGAACGGCCAGCGCACGCTGCCCGGTGCTGGCGTTGCCCCGATCCGCGTCGACGCGCTGCCGGCGAACGGCACACCGGTCGACGTGACCGTGACACTGCCCGGGATCGTGCAGCCGGTGCAGAGCGGGCACAGCCTGGTGCTGGTGGTGTCCACGACCGACCAGGGGTACGCCAACCAGACCGAGCCCGCGCTGGTGCGGGTGTCGCTGGCGGACGGCCAGCTCGCGGTGCCGGTGGTGCCGGGCACGTCCGCTGCCGCGGCGCTGCCGGTGCCGCAACTGGTCGCGATCGGCGTGGTCCTGGTGCTGTGCGTGCTGGCCGGCGTGGTGCTGTTGGTGCGGCGCAGGCGGGCCGACGACGTGGACCCGGAGCTGACCGGCGTGCCGCTGGTGCTGGACGGGCTGGGCAAGGCGTATCCGCATGGCGTGATCGCCGTGGACGACCTGTCGTTCCGGGTGGAGCGCGGGCAGGTAGTCGGACTGCTCGGGCCCAACGGCGCCGGCAAGACGACGGCACTGCGCATGATGATGGGCCTGGTCCAGCCGTCCGGTGGGTCGATCCGGGTGTTCGGCCACCGGGTGCGGCCCGGTTCGCCGGTGCTGTCCCGGATCGGGTCGTTCGTGGAGGGCTCCGGGTTCCTGCCGCACCTGTCCGGCTCGGCCAACCTGCGGCTGTACTGGGCGGCGACCGGCAGGCCCGTCGACGACGCCGGGTTCGACGAGGCCCTGGAGATCGCCGGGCTCGGGGACGCGGTGCACCGCAAGGTCGGCACGTACAGCCAGGGCATGCGGCAGCGGCTGGCGATCGCGCAGGCCATGCTCGGCCTGCCGGACCTGCTGGTGCTCGACGAGCCGACCAACGGCCTGGACCCGCCGCAGATCCGCGACATGCGTGACGTGCTGCGGCGGTACGCGGCAGGCGGGCGGACCGTGCTGGTGTCCAGCCACCTGCTCACCGAGGTCGAACAGACGTGTACGCACGTGGTCGTCATGCACAAGGGCAGGCTGGTGGCGGCCGGCGGGGTGGCCGAGATCGTCAGCGGCGGCGGCGAGACGTCGTTCCAGGTCGACGACGCGGAACGCGCGGCGGGTGTGCTGCGCGACCTGCCCGGCCTGGCGGACGTCCCGGTGGTGGCCGACGCGGCAGCCGGCCAGGTGCACGCCCGACTCAACGGGGTGCCCCGGTCGGACGCGATCAGCGCGCTGGTCCGCGCCGGCGTGGCCGTGGACCAGGTCGGCCCGCGACGACGGTTGGAAGACGCGTTCCTGCAACTGGTGGGCGGTGGCGAGGACTCATGAGCGAACTCGTGAGCGGAGTGGCGGGCGCTGCGAGCGGCTATCGGGCCGAGCGCACCCTCCCGATCCGCGTGGAACTGACCCGCCAGTTGCGGCGCAGGCGCACCCAGATCGCGTTGGGGTTCCTGGTGGTCCTGCCGTTCCTGCTGCTGATCGCGTTCAAGATCGGCAACGGCAGCAGCAACCGCAACTCCGGCCAGTTCGTCGACCTGGCCACGCAGAGCGCGTCGAACTTCACCGTGTTCGCGATGTTCGCGTCGGCCAGTTTCCTGTTGGTGGTCGTCATCGCGCTGTTCTTCGGTGACACCGTGGCCAGCGAGGCGTCCTGGTCCAGCCTGAAGTACCTGTTGGCCGTCCCGGTGCCGCGCGGGCGGCTGCTGCGGCAGAAGGCGATCGTGGCCGGCATCCTGTCGCTGGCCGGGCTGATCCTGCTGCCGCTGGTGTCGCTCGTCGTGGGCGTCATCTGGTACGGCTCGGGCGACCTGGTCAGCCCGACCGGTGAGGCGCTGTCGTTCGGGCAGGCCGTGGGCAGCATCGCGCTGTCCACCGCCTACCTGGCCGTGCACCTGTTGTGGGTGGCCGGGTTGGCGCTGCTGCTGTCGGTGTC
>DASZXM010000639.1:0-8651 GCA_035546415.1 Pseudonocardiaceae bacterium | reverse complement strand
TAGCCGGCGCGGGTCGAGCCGGTGATCGACACCATCGCCGGCACCTTGTGCGACACGACGGCCCGGCCGGTGTCCCGGTCGCCGCACACCACGTTGAACACGCCGGGCGGGAAGAACTCGCCGGCGATCTCGGCCATCAGCGCGGACGTCACCGGTGTGGTGTCACTGGGCTTGAGCACCACGCAGTTCCCCGCCGCCAGCGCCGGGCCGATCTTCCAGACGGCCATCATCATCGGGTAGTTCCACGGTGCCACCTGGCCGACCACGCCGACCGGCTCGCGGCGCACGTAGGACGTGTGCCCGGCCAGGTACTCGCCCGCGCTGCGGCCCTCCAGCACCCGGGCGGCACCGGCGAAGAAGCGGAGCTGGTCGATCGAGGGCGGTATCTCCTCGGTGCGCGTCAACCCGATCGGCTTGCCGGTGTTCTGGCACTCGGCGGCGAGGATCTCCTCGGCGCGTGCCTCGAACGCGTCGGCGAACCGCAGCAGCGCCAGCTGACGCTCGGCGGGCGTGGCGTCGCGCCACGACTCGAACGCTGTCGCGGCGGCACGGTAGGCGGCGTCGACGTCCTCGGGACCGGACAGCGGTGCCGTGCCGAACACCTCACCCGTCGCGGGGTCGACCAGGTCGGACGTCCGCCCGTCAGCGGCGTCGACCGACTTGCCACCGATGAAGTTCCGCACCGTCCGCATGCTAAAAGAATCTAAACTCAAATGTTTTCCTGTCAAGGCCGCGGGAGCTGGTCATGGCCGACCAGGTGGTACCCGCACATCCAGGGATCGACGAACCCTGGTTACCGCGGGCGGACGAGGCACACTGAAGGCGTGGACCGAGCACAGCTGGCCGATTTCCTGCGGAAACGGCGCACCGCACTGCAACCCGAGGACGTCGGACTGCCCCGTGGGCCGCGCCGCCGCACGACCGGGCTGCGCCGCGAGGAGGTCGCGAACCTCTGCGGCATGTCCACCGACTACTACACGCGTCTGGAACAGCAGCGCGGACCGCAGCCGTCCGAGTCGATGCTCGCCGCGATGGCCCGTGGCCTGCGGCTGTCCCTGGACGAACGCGACCACCTGTTCCGCATGGCCGGGCACGGCACGCCCAGCCGGGGGTCGGCGGGCGACCACGTCAGCCCCGGCCTGATGCGCATCCTGGACCGCTTGCAGGACACGCCCGCACAGGTCATGACCGGGCTGGGCGAAACCCTCCGGCAGACCCCGCTGGCCGTGGCGCTGCTCGGCGACGAGACCCGCTTCACCGGTCTGGCGCGCAGTGCCACGTACCGGTGGTTCACCGACCCGGCCGCCCGGCGGGTCTACCCGCCCGAGGACCACGAGCTGCGCGGCCGGATGTTCACCGCCGACCTGCGCGCCGCGTACTCCCGCGACCCGAGGGCAGGCGTGTACGTCGACGCCCTGCTGCGGGAGAGCCCCGCGTTCGCCGCGCTGTGGCGGGAGCACGAGGTCGGTTTCCCGCGGGACGAGGTGAAACGCCTCGTCCACCCGGAGGTCGGTGAGCTGGAGCTGCACTGCCAGGTGCTGTTCGACGGCGACCAGTCCCGCATGCTGCTCGTGTTCACCGCGACGCCCGGCTCGGAGAGCTACGAGAAGCTGCGCCTGCTCGCCGTCATCGGGAGCCAGGAACTCACGGCACGCTGATCACCGCAGGAACCGCGCCAGCGCCGCCCGCACGGCCGGTTTCCGTTGCCCGGCGGCCAGTTCCAGCAACGCGGCCTCGACGACGAGCCCGTTCCACAGCGCGGCGCCCTCGGCCGGGTGCTCCCATCCGATGGCCGCGAAGTCCGGTGTCGTCACCGCGACGGCCTGTTCGTTGCGTGCGGCGATGGCGTCGCCGATCGCCGGTTCGGCACGGGCCTCCAACAGCAGCGCGCGAATGCCGCGGTGGTGCAGGCAGCCGTCCAGGTAGGCGTCGGCGGCGGCGAGCAGCCGGTCCCGGCCGACGGGCATGCCGGCCACGGCGGCGGTGATGTCGGCGAACAGCCGGTCGTGGAACTGTTCGTGGATGGCCACCAGGAACCGCGACCGGTCGCCGAAGTGATGGAAGAACGTGCCCTTGGCGACCCCGGCGGCCTCGACGATCGCGTTCACGCTCAGCCCGGTCAGCCCCGTGCGCTCGGCCATCCGCAGACCCGCGTCGACGAGTTGCTCGCGGGTGGCCGCCGCGTGCGCCTGCCGGGTGTTCATCCGGCCAACCGCACGGCGAGCAACGCGGCGGCCAGCGCGCCGAACAGTGCGAAACCGGCGATGCCGGCGGTGTCCCGGCGGCCCGGTCCGGCCAGCCGCACCAGGTAGAAGCACGAGATCGCCAGCGCCAGGGCGGCGCCGATGATCCCGAGCACGCGCACCCAGACGCCGATGATCAGCACGATCGCCGTCGCGAGCTTCACCGGTGCCAGGACACGCGTCGCGAACGCGGCGGGCAGGCCGGTGAAACGCAGGTAGTTGTCCATGGTCCGTCCGGTCCACAGGTTCACCGGCGCGAACAGGAACTCCAGGATCAGCGGTACCGCGAGAACGACGGCCGCGATCGTCACGGCGTGCTCCTCTCCCGGGCAACGGCCTCGGCGACGAACGGCTCCACAACGTCGAGAAACCCGCCCGGGTCCGACGCGAACACGACGTGCCCGGTGTCGAGCGTGTGCAGCGTAGCGCCGGGAATCGCGCGTCGGGTCCGGCGCGCCGCGCGCAACGGCAGGATCGTGTCCCTGGCGCCCCAGACCAGCAGGACGGGCGGTCGCAGCCGTGGGCCGTCGGCCCGCAGGTCGTAGTCGCGCGACGCGAAGCCGCGCCACAGCCCAGCCGCGACGTGGGCGCCGTCGACCGTGCCAGCCCGCGCCCTGGCCCGCACGCCGATGTCCCGGTCGAAGTCGTCGTGCGCCTTCATGTACCCGGGCACCAGCGGCGGCAGCAGCCGCCGGGTCAACCACGGCGTGCCGAGCACCCGGCAGGCCAGCAACGTCAGCGGGGACCTGCTGGTGAACCCACCGCTGTTCACCAGCACCAGGCCGGCGACCAGATCCGGCCGGTCCAGGGCGAACCGGGCGGCGGCGAACCCGCCGACCGAGTTGCCGACCAACACGGCCCGGTCCAGGCCGAGCCGGTCGGCAACGTCGGCCAACACCCCCGCGAACAGCGTCGGTGACGCCGTGTCGACCGGATCGGACCGGCCGTGCCCCGGCCAGTCCAGGGCGATCGTCCGGTAATGGGCCGCCAGTGGATCGGCGACACGGTCGAAGTCGCGGTGGTCGTGCAGTGTCGCGTGCAGCAGCACGACGGCCGGCCCGGCACCGCGCTGGACGTAGTGGATACGTCCCGCCCGGGTCTCGACGTACGGCATCCCGATCTCCCCTTCGTTGACCGACCGGTCGGTCATAGCGTAGACCCGGTCCCACCAGATGGGCAAGGGAACATCGCGGCCCGTTCGCTGTTGCACTGGGGAGAGACGCATTGGAGGAGCCATGACGCGGTTCACGGAAGAGTGGCAGGACTGGCACACCAAACGGGAACACGACCTGGCCGACCCACACGGCTGGCTGGCACTGGTGTCGCTGGACTGGCTGGACGAGACGCCCCGCGAGTACGGCGGGGTGCCGGGCCTGTGGTGGCAGGACGCCGACGCGGCCTATCTCGACCCGCGCGGCGCCGACGTGACGTACCAGGGGTCGCCGGTGACGGGCGTGCAGCGGTTCGAACTGGTCAACAGCGGTCCGGGCACCCGCGTGGTGACCGGTGACCTGGAGATCGAGGTGGCCCGGCGGTCCGGGTACCTGATCCGGGTGCACGACCCGAAGGGCCAGGTGCTGCGTGACTTCCACGGCGTGCCGGCCTACGAACCGGACGAGTCGTGGGTGGTGCGCGGTACGTTCGAGCCGTTCGACGAACCGCGGCCGACGACGGTGGGCGCCGTGGTGGCCGGGCTCAGCCACGTCTACGAGGCGCCCGGCGTCGTGCGGTTCGCACACGACGGCGCCGAGCACACGCTGACGGCGTTCAACGGCAAGACCGCCGGATTCAGCATTCTGTTCACCGACGGCACAAGTGGCGTGACGACCTATCCGGCCAATCGTTCACTGGCCGTCGGCGCACCCGACGAAAACGGAAATGTCGTCCTGGATTTCAACCGCGCCGTGAATCTGCCGTGCGCATTCACGGATTACGCCACGTGCCCGCTGCCGCCGGCCGGCAATCACCTGCCGTTCGACGTCGAGGCGGGTGAAAAGCTGCCCTACGAGCGCGCCGGGGCCTGACGTCGCAGGTCGGCCGCGTCGGAGGCACCCTCCGGCGCGGCCACTCTTTTGAGTGAACTGAAGTGCACTGACCAGTGTGGACAGAAGGTGAGCAATTCTCGCGTGTGTCCCGATCGCTTCCATGGGTAACAGTTGCGACAGTTGCGCGTAGTGGCGCGCGTCGGACCCGGAAGGAGCTGGGACTGTGTCCACACACAACCTGGCGGCCATCGACATCAGCGGTGGCGTGTCGTCCGCATGGGCGACGATCGCCAATTTCGTACCCAAACTGGTCGCATTCATCATCATCGCGATCATCGGCTGGGTGATCGCCCGGGTACTGGCCAAAGTCGTCCGCGTCGTTCTCGGCAAGATCGGGTTCGACCGCGCGCTGGAGCGCGGCGGGCTCAAGGACATGCTGGCCCGCAGCAGATACGACGGGTCCGAGCTGGTCGCGAAGGTCGTGTACTACGCGATCCTGCTGATCACGCTGGAGGTCGCCTTCGGCGTGTTCGGGCCCAACCCGATCAGTGGCATCCTGACCGCGATCGTCGGCTGGCTGCCGCGCCTGCTGGTGGCGATGATCATCATCGTGGTCGTCGGCGCGATCGCCCGCGTGGTGCGCGACATCGTCAGCGGCGCGCTCAGCGGCATGTCCTACGGGCGGATGCTGGGCACCATCGCGGCCGTGTTCATCTGGGGCCTGGGCATCATCGCCGCGCTCAACCAGATGGGCATCGCCACGGCCGTCACCACGCCGGTGCTGATCACCGTGCTGGCCACCATCGGCGGTGTCGCCGTCGTCGGCTTCGGCGGTGGTCTGATCAAGCCGATGCAGCAGCGTTGGGAGAGCTGGATCGGCCGCGTCGAGGACCAGATCCCGGCCGCCCGCGCGCAAGGTGACGCGTACGCCCGCGGCCACGAGGACGTCACCCGCGCCGGTACCCGCGTCACCGAGCCGGGACAGCACATGGCGACCGGCGACACCCAGCAGTAGGCACGTCCGCGAAAACGGTGGCCCGCCGACCGGTGGGCCACCGTTTTCGCGCAGGTCAGCCCGGTTTTCCGGGCGGGTCAGCCGGATGCTGGTCGGCTTGGCGTGACCGGCTCGCCGCGCGCGGCGAGCTGGCACACGGCGAGCAGGCGGGTGGTCAGCCAGTCGGCCGTCGCCCAGTCGTCCGGTGCCTCCAGGTACCAGCCCTGCTGCCGCGCGCCGTCCAGCAGGCCACGGGCATAGCCGGCGAGCAGCACCACGACCGACGCCGACCCGCGCACGCCGACGGCGAGGATGTCGCGCACCGCCGCCGCGTGCTGGTCGACCGCCGCCGTCAGGCCGGGCAGCGGCGCGGGACGGCCGAGTTCGGCGCGCAACCGCGCCAGCAGGCGTCGGGACGACGACTCCGCCCAGGTGGGGACCATGCCGCACACTAACCAGCCGGACAGCCCGGTCACCACGGATATGTGTGGACCACCACCCGCGCCGGTGTCCGAAGGATGGAAAACCGAGCAATCGGCTACCTTCCGTGCCCGACCGGGGGCAGGATGCCGTCATGCTTGCTCCGTCCACTCGGGTCCGCTGGGCCGCCGCCGCGGTGCTCGCCGCCGCACTCGTCGCCTGCGCCCCGGTCGACCAGAACGACACCGCCACGGGGGCATCGTCCGGCGCGCCAACGCCGGGCCAGGGCGACTGCACGCCCGCCCGGTTGCACACGCTCAAGGCCGGCACCTTCACGTTCGGCACCGACGAACCGGTGTACGAGCCGTGGTTCGTCGACGACGACCCGACCAGCGGTAAGGGCTTCGAGTCGGCCGTCGCCTACGCGATCGCGTCGAAACTGGGCTACGGGCACGACAAGGTCGCCTGGGCCCGGGTGACGTTCAACGCGGCCATCCAACCCGGACCGAAGACGTTCGACGCCGACCTGAACGAGTTCTCGATCACGGCCGACCGGCGCAAGGCCGTCGACTTCTCCGCGCCCTACTACGACGTGACGCAGGCCGTCGTCGCCGTACGGGGCACACCGGCGGCGAACGCGACGTCGCTGGCCGGGCTGCGCGGCGCGAAGATCGGCGCACAGGTCGGCAGCACGAGCTACGACGCGGCCCAGAACGTGGTCCGGCCCACCCAGCAGGTCGCCGTCTACAACAGCAACGACGACGCCAAGCAGGCCCTGTCCGACGGCCAGATCCAGGCGCTCGTCGTGGACCTGCCGACGGCGTTCGAGATCACCGGCGCAGGCGAGGTGAAGAACTCGGTGATCGTCGGGCAGTTGACGCCGACCGGGCAGCCGGAGCAGTTCGGCGCCGTGCTGGACAAGGGCAGCCCGCTGACGGCGTGCGTGTCGGCGGCCGTGGACGCGCTGCGGTCGGACGGAACGCTCGCCCGGCTCACCGACACGTGGCTGGCGAAGGTCGGCAACGCGCCGGTCCTGAAGTGAGCCGGCCGCACCCGGACCCCGACGTGAGCCAGTTGCACCGGGACCGCTTGGCCTACAAGCGGTCCCGGGCCCGCCGTTCGACCGGCATCGCCCTGCTGTCCACGGTGACGTTCGCGGCGGCCGCGTACTTCGCGATCACACTGTCGCCCGGCTGGCCGCGCGTCCGGTCGTCGTTCTTCGACCTGCACACGGCCGTGTCGTCGTTCCCGGCGATCCTGGCCGGGCTGTGGCTGAACATCCGGGTGCTGGTGGTGTGCGAGGCGCTGATCCTGGTCATCGGCCTGTGCGTCGCGGCGCTGCGGACACTGCGCGGCCCGGTCTGGTTTCCGCTGCGTGCGCTGGCCACGGCGTACGTCGACCTGTTCCGCGGGCTGCCGTTGATCATCTGCCTGTACCTGGTCGGTTTCGGCCTGCCCGGGCTGCGGTTGACCGGAATCCCGAACGACCCGGTGGTGCTCGGCGGGATCGCGCTGGTGCTGGTGTACTCGGCGTACGTGGCGGAGGTGTTCCGGGCCGGCATCGAGTCGGTGCACCCGTCGCAGCACGCGGCCGCCCGATCGATCGGCCTGACCTACGCCCAGACGATGCGGATCGTCGTCGTGCCGCAGGCGATCCGCCGGGTGTTGCCACCGCTGTTGAACGACTTCGTGGCCCTGCAGAAGGACTGCGGCCTGATCTCCGTGCTGGGCGCGGTGGACGCGGTACGCGCGGCACAGATCGCGTCGGCGAAGTACTACGACTTCACGCCGTACGTCGTGGCCGGCCTGCTGTTCGTGATCCTGGCGATTCCGTGCGCGCGGCTGGCCGACGCGGCCGGGCGGCGGCTGGCCAGGCGGGAGGGACGCTCATGACCGACATCCTGGACGTGCGCGGCCTGGTCAAGCGGTACGGCGAGCACACCGTGCTGGACGGCGTCGACATCGCGGTCGCCGAACACGAGGTCGTCGCGCTGATCGGCGCGTCCGGCTCCGGCAAGTCGACGCTGCTGCGGTGCGTGAACCTGCTGGAGGACATCGACGACGGCCAGATCCTGCTGGACGGCGACGACATCTCCGACCCGCGCGTCGACCCGGACGTCGCGCGGCGCCGGATGGGCGTGGTGTTCCAGGCGTTCAACCTGTTCCCGCACCTGTCCGTCCTGGACAACGTGACGCTGGCACCGCGCGTCGTGCACGGCGTGGACCGCGCCGAGGCCGAGGAACGCGGCCGTGCGCTGCTGGCCCGGGTCGGCCTCGCGGACAAGGCGACGGCGTACCCGGACCGGCTGTCCGGTGGGCAGCAGCAGCGGGTCGCGATCGTGCGGGCGCTGGCCTACGACCCCCGCCTGCTGCTGCTGGACGAGATCACCAGCGCACTGGACCCGGAACTGGTCGGCGAGGTGCTGACACTGGTCCGCGAACTGGCCGAACAGGGCCGCACGATCCTGATGGCCACGCACGAGATGGGCTTCGCCCGCCAGGTCGCCGACCGGGTGTGCTTCCTGGACGGCGGCCGGCTGATCGAAACCGGCCCACCGTCCCAGGTGCTGTCCGAACCGCAGCAGGAACGAACACGCCAGTTCCTACGCCGCATCATCGACGCGGGCCGGATCTGAGCGGCGCCTCACGAACACCGCCGACGAACGCGGCCCGCCCACCACACACCACCGACCAACCCCGCCCGCCCACAACACACCACCGACCAACCCGGCCAGCCCGCGACAAGTCGGCGGCCGCACCCCATCCCGCCGCGCCCGCCCACCATCACTCGCCGCGCCGCCGGTCGGCGGCCGTGGCCGACCCCGGCTGCATTTCCGGGTCGCCTCAGGGAAATCTCCGGACGTTCCGGGCCGGAGGCGCTGCCACGCTCCCGTCATGACCTTTTCGCGTGCGGCCATCGTCGCCGCTCCGCTGCTCACCTGCGCCTACGGCATCATCCGACTGGCCGGCCGGCGCGCCGGTGCCTACGGGCCCGGGCTCACCTGGCAG
>DASZXM010000638.1:0-13233 GCA_035546415.1 Pseudonocardiaceae bacterium | reverse complement strand
CGCGGGTGCTCCATGGCGATCCGGCGCATCCGGGAGGCGTCCGCGTCGGAGCCGGCCGCGTCCAGGTCGGCCTCGGCGTCCGGTGGCAGCACGACGATCTCCTGCACGAGCGCGCACCCGCCAACCGTCTTCGGCCACACGATGCCGGCCAGCGCCTCGGCCAGGTCGTCGCCGGGCAGGGGCTCCTGCGCGACGGGCGTCCAGGAACTCTCCGTGTCCACCTGGTCGCCCAGTTCGGGCTGGCGGGCCAGCAGGTCGGCCGTGGCGACCAGGGCGAACAGCTGCGGCGGCTGATCCCACCCCGAGGTGGCCGCGAAGTCCTCCACTTCGCGGACGACCTGCGGCAGCGAGGCCGGGGGCGGCGCCTGCCAGGCTGGGGTAGCGGGGTCGGGCATACCGCCATCGTCCCATCGATCCAGCCGTCCGCGAACCCGACCGGCCACTAGTGGCGGACCGACACGGGAACCGAACATGACATCCGTAGAGTTGACACGACAGTGGGTGACGGTCAACGGCCTCGTCCGTCCAGGTCAGCCACGGTCGAATTGTTCGTGAACCCCGACTCAGGAGCGTGTCCCAGTGGCCACTAGGCCCTCGGCCGGACTGCCGAAGCTCTCGCGACGCAGCCGCATCCTGCTCATCATCGGCCTGCTGGTCCTCATCTTGCTGATCACGGGCGGTCGCCTGATCGACAAGTACGTGGACTGGCTGTGGTTCGGTGAGGTCGGGTACCGATCCGTCTTCAGCACGATCCTGGTGACCCAGATCGTGCTGTTCATCCTGGTCGGCCTGCTGGTCGGCGGTGTGCTGGCGCTGAACATGGTGATCGCCTACCGCAGTCGGCCGGTGTTCGTGCCGGTCACCGGCGTGGACGACCCGCTGTCCCGCTACCGGACCGCCATCGTGCGGCGGCTGCGGCTGATCGGCATCGGCATCCCGGTGCTGATCGGCATCATCGCCGGGTTCTCCGCGCAGGGCGACTGGCAGTTGGTGCAGCTGTTCCTGCACGGCACGTCGTTCGGGGTCACCGACCCGCAGTTCGGCAACGACATCGGTTTCTACGCGTTCACCCTGCCGTTCGTGCTGTGGCTGAAGAACTGGCTGTTCATCACGGTGACGATCGCGTTCTTCGGCGCCCTGATCACGCAGTACCTGTTCGGCGGCATCCGGCTGGCCGGGCGGGGCGGGCAGCTGTCCGCACCCGCGCGGGTGCAGCTGGCGCTGCTGATCGGCCTGTTCGTGCTGCTCAAGGCGTTCGCGTACTTCACCGACCGGTTCGAGCTGCTGGACTCCAACCGCAACTCGAAGTTCACCGGCGCCACCTACACCGACCTGAACGCGCTGCTGCCGGCGAAGCTGATCCTGCTGTGCATCGCGGTGTTCTGCGCACTGGCGTTCTTCGCGGGCGCGTTCCTGCGCAACCTGCAGCTGCCGGCGATCGCGCTGGCCCTGCTGGTGCTGTCCAGCATCCTGATCGGCACCGCGTGGCCGGCGATCATGCAGCAGTTCTCGGTGAACGCGAACGCGCTGCAGAAGGAGGAGCAGCCGATCCAGCGCAACCTCACGGCGACCAAGCAGGCGTACGGGTTGACATCGAACAAGATCGACACCATCAACTACGACCCGGCGAAGGCGAATCCCACGCTGGCCGAGGTGAACGCGAACCAGTCGACGATCCCGAACATCCGGATCCTCGACCCGAACGTGCTGTCACCCACGTTCACGCAGCTGGAGCAGGGCCGCAACATCTTCGGCTTCCCGCAGAACCTGAACATCGACCGGTACACGATCAACGGCCAGACCCAGGACTACGTGGTCGCGGCCCGCGAGATCAACCCGAACAGCCTGCAGCCCAACCAGCAGGACTGGATCAACGAGCACCAGGTCTACACACACGGCGACGGGTTCGTGTACGCGCCGGCCAACGAGGTCGCCAACGGCCAGCAGGGCGCCGCCGGCAGCGGTGGCTACCCGGTGTTCAACGTCAGCGACCTGTCCAACAACGGTCCGATCAAGGTGAGCCAGCCGCGGATCTACTACGGCCTGCTGGACAACGAGTACGCCGTGGTCGGCGGCAGCGGCCCGGCCCGCGAGTACGACACGGACACCACGAAGTACACCTACGACGGGTCGGGCGGCGTGTCACTGTCCAGCTGGTTCAACCGGCTGGTGTTCGCGTTGCACTACGGCGAGCGGAACTTCCTGTTCAGTGACGCCGTGGGCGCCAATTCGAAGATCATCTTCAACCGGAACCCGAGGGACCGGGTGGAGGAGGTCGCGCCGTGGCTGACCGTGGACGGCGACCCGTACCCGGCGGTCGTGACCGACAGCGACGGCGCCAACCGGATCGCCTGGATCGTCGACGGCTACACGACGCTGGACAACTACCCGTACTCGCAGCAGATGCAACTGGGCGAGGCGACGAGCGACTCGCTGACCGGCGTGGCCAAGCAGTCCGACGCCCAGATCAACTACATCCGCAACTCGGTCAAGGCGGTCGTCGACGCGTACTCGGGCAAGGTCACGCTGTACTCGGTGGACGACAACGACCCGGTGTTGAAGGCGTGGGAGCAGGTGTTCCCCGGCGTCGTGCAGCCGTCCAGTTCGATCCCGCAGCAGCTGCGCGACCACTTCCGGTACCCGGAGGACCTGTTCAAGGTGCAGCGTGACCTGCTCACCTCATACCACGTGAACAACCCGCAGGACTTCTACTCCAGCAAGGGTTTCTGGAGCGTGCCCGACGACCCCACCAAGGGCCCGGACGGCACGTCCAGCGCGACGAACACGGGCGTGCAGGACAGTTCGCTGAGCCAGCCGCCGTACTACGTGATCACGCAGGCACCCGGCCAGGACGCGCCGACGTTCCAGCTGATCAGCCCGCTGACATCGCTGGCCCGGCCGAACATGGCCGCGTGGGTGTCGGTGTCGTCCGATCCGAAGTCGTACGGGCAGTTCACGGTCCTGACACTGCCCATAGACACACAGACCCAAGGGCCTGTGCAGATGCAAAACCAGTTCGAGTCGACACAGAAGTTCACTGAAAGCAGAACCCTGTTCAACAATCCCGCGGTCCGACCACTGTTCGGCAACCTGCTGAACCTCCCACTCCTGGGCGGCCTGCTGTACGTCGAACCCATCTACATCGAACCCAGCGGCACACAGGGCTATCCACAGCTCGCCAGCGTGCTCACCGGGTTCAACGGCAGAGTCGGCTTCGGCTCGTCCCTGGAGGCGTCGCTCACCGATCTGTTCGGCAACGGCGGCTCCACGTCGACCAACCCGCCCGGCGGCAACGGGTCGTCCACGACGACGTCGCCACCGAGCACCGGGTCGTCCACGAAGCCGCCGCCGACGTCCGACGCCATGACCAAGGCGGTCAACGACATCTCCAAGGCGCTCAATGAGCTGCAGACCGCCCAGAAGGCCGGCAACTTCATGCAGATCGGCCAGGCGTACCAGGACCTCGGCGACGCCATCACCGAGTTCCACAACGCCCAGGCGCACACCTCCACGAGCCAGTCGGCGCCGGTCCCACCGCCCACAGCCACCCCGGGACGCTGAAAAACCGCTGGTGGCGGCTTGATTTGCATTGAGCCGCCACCACCCGGTAATGTTCTCCTTACCGACGCGGGGTGGAGCAGCTCGGTAGCTCGCTGGGCTCATAACCCAGAGGTCGCAGGTTCGAATCCTGTCCCCGCTACCAGGCAAAACGGCCTGCCAGAGATACTCTGGCAGGCCGTTTCGCGTTGAGGTGTAGTAGGAACTGTAGTAGGGAGCCGTTGTGCGGGCGGCTACGTGACCGTGTCGTCCGGGGCGGTCGGCGCATCCCAGCCATCGCAGAATATGACCTCGGCCACCTTTCGCCTGCTGGACGATCCCTGCCCGTCGAGCGGTGGGTGTAGGTGAGCGTGTAGGCCATGTTCGCGTGGCTGCGGCCGCTCATCACTTTCAGGTCAACTCCGTTGTGGAGCGCCATCGTGGCAGCCTTGGTCTCGGGCGCGCGATGCGGCCGGATGTGTCGAGGCGGCCGGTTCGCGTTGCCGGTAGCCCGTCTACCGGCGTGCCAGGTAGCGCAGAAGCATGATGCTGTCCTCCGCCAGTACCGACACCAGGTCGAGGTCGACCGGGTCGATCGGCATGCCGGTGGCGATGCGGCCTGCTGGGCCCGAGACGAGGAGTGGTGACACCGTGAGGCGGAGTTCGTCGACCACGCCCGCCTCGATCAGGCTGCCGAACAGGTTCGGGCCGCCTTCGCAGTCGATGCGTCCCAGACCGCGGTCGACCAGTGCGGCGACCGCCGCTGCCACGTCGACCGTGTCGTCACCGACCACCATGAGCTCGGCTCCGGCGTCGGCCCAGGCAGTGAGCTTGTCGCGGGGTGCGCTGGCGCACGTGACGACGATCGTGGGCACCTCTGCCTTGGTGATCACGGGCGCGTCCACGGGCAGTGTGCGGCCCGTGGTGACGACCGCCGTCGGAGGGATGTCGCTGAGGCCGTGTCGGCGTCGCCGCCGCAGTGTCGACTCGTCGGGGTGGACGCCTTCGAAGTGCTCGACCATCGCCGTCGTGGCACCGACCAGGAGCACGTCCGCCAGGTCGCTGCCGAGTTGGAGGACCTTCCGGTCCGGTGCGTTCGACAGTCCGGGCGCACGGCCGCCGATCTCCACCGCCCCGTCGGCGCTGGTGACGTAGTTCACCGCCAGCCATCGCGGATCGGCCGGGTAGCGGTAGAGCCGTTCCAGTTCCTCGTCGTCGACGACCCGGGCCTCGTCCGCGGGCCAGATGAACCGCATCACGCGATCCACGTGCTCGGTCGGACGGGCGGCCGGGTGCCGTTGATGCTCGCGACCATTTCCAGCGTCTGCCGGGTCTCCAGCGTCTGGTGGGCGCGGAACACCGCCGCACCCTGGAACGCCGACACCGCCGTGGCCGCCAGCGTGCCCGTCAGCCGGTCGCCCAGTTCCACGTCCAGGCTCTCGCCGACGAACGTCTTGTTGGACAGGGCCATCAGCACCGGCCAACCCGTCGCCACGAAGTCGCGCACGTGCCTGACCAGCAGCAGGTGGTCCGCGGTGTTCTTGCCGTACCCGGTGCCGTCGATGAGGATCCCGCCCCGCGGCACACCCTTCGACTCGGCCAACTCGGCCAGCCGTGTCGTCTCGGCGAGCACCGTCGCCACCACGTCGTCGTAGTCCGGCCGGAACGGTTCGGCCCGCGGTTCCCGGCCGGCCGTGTGGGCGCAGACGTACCCGGCGCCGTACTCGGCCGCGACGTCGATCAGCTTGGGATCAAAGCCCGACCAGGCATCGTTGATCAGGTCGGCACCGGCCCGGCAGACCGCGTCGCCCACCTCGTGACGCCAGGTGTCGACGCTGATCAGCACGTCCGGGTGGGTGGCCCGGATCCACTCGACGGTCGGCACCACCCGGCGGATCTCGTCCTCGACCGTGACCTCGTCGCCGGGGCTCGCCGCCACGCCGCCGATGTCGATCATGTCGGCACCTTCGGCCACGGCACGGTCGATCGCTGCCTTGGCCGCGTCGTCGGCGAACGTGGCTCCGTGGTCGTAGAACGAGTCGGGCGTCCGGTTGATGATCGCCATGACCAATGCCCTGTCGCGTACGACCCGGCGACCGCGGAACACCAGGTCGACCGCGCTGGACCCCACTGCGCGCACTGTTCCGGTACCTCCCGCTCGTGGTTGGACGCAGAGTGTGACGAACGACGCTCAGAACCAGTTCACGCCTGGAACGTCCCAGCGTAGCGTCCCGAGCCAGGTTGACCGGGAGATCGTGACCGACAGCTACCTGATGCGGCATGAGGCCTGGACATGACGGTCGGGCCTGATGCTTCCCCCATCAGGCCCGACCTCGTCCAGTGTAGCACATTTCTCGAACGTGTGTTCGAGTCAGTTGCGGTAGTGTTCGACCTCGTCCGCCGGGCGGGTCCGGGCCGTGCCGGGGTCCTGGCCGAACTCGGCCTTGGCGCGGCGTTGGCGCAGCAGGTCCCAGCACTGGTCGAGGCGTACCTCCAGTTCGTGCAGGCGGGCTCGTTCCTCCTCGCTGAGGCCGGGGGCTCCGACCGCCTTCGCGCGCAGAGTGTGTTCCTCGGCGATCAGGTCGTCGATGCTGCTCAGGATCTGCTTGTCGTCCATCGGTCCATCCCGCTGTCGTGTCGCAAGTCAACTGGACACATCATGCCGCGCCCGATAATCGTCCGCCGCTGGCAGGGCGTTCGTTGTACGGTCCGGCCGTGAGTGTCAGTGCGGAGAGTCTGGTTCGGCTGCTGGCCGAGCCGACGCGCAGGAAGGTGTTCGCCGCCCTCGTGCTGGGGGACCGGACGCCCACCCAGGTGGCCGGGACGACCGGGTTGCGCGCGCGGGACGTCGTCGCCGCACTGCGCAGGCTCGCCGACGGTGGACTCGTCCAACTGACACGGGACGGTGCAATTCCCGTCGAGCAAGTGTTCGCCGAGGTCGCCCGACAGACCGTTGTTGCCGTGCAACCCGAGGATCTCGGCTACACCGACGAACGGGTGGCCGGCGTCCTCCGTACGTTCGTACGGGACGGTCGGCTGCTCGGCCTACCGGCGCAGCGCAGCAGGCGAACGATCGTGCTGGAGCACATCGTGCAGTCCTTCGAGCCCGGGGTCGAGTATTCCGAGGCCACCGTGAACGACGTGCTCAAAGGATGGTCCGCCGACAGTGGCGTGGACCACGTCAGCCTGCGCCGATACCTGATCGACGAGAACCTGCTCGACCGGCACGGCGGCCGCTACCACCGCAGTGGCGGATGGACCGACGTGTCGGCCTGATCGGACCCGTCCACACCGGACGGTCAGGCCGACTGCGCCGCACGCTGATCGCCGATGATCAGCAACTTCGCGATGACCATTGTCGGGTCATCCGGATTTTCACTTCCAGTGTGCCACCATGAACTGGGCACACGTCGGCGAACAGACCCGGTAGTCGCCGAAGACCTTGCGGTGCCGCCGGAGCTTCTTCCCGCACGCCTGGCATTCGTCATAACCGGGTTGACCGCCGGTGGCCCATGACCGGGCACCCTGGATCATCTTGTGTTCGGCCAGTTTCGAGTTCCACAGCAGACCCATCGCGCACCTCCGCAACCGATCTGATGGGACGACGCGCCCACCAGAAAAATACTGCGGGTTTTTTCGCCGGAAGGCGCTGTGCCAGGCAAAATTCCACCGGTTCGCAGTAGTCGTCGTTCACCCGGGCGGTCGATCGATTACCATCAGTGCCGGGCGATTAATCCGTGTCCGAACGATCTTACCGAAGGCTTACCGGTGTGCGCCGATCGCCTCCGTCCGGTGCCTCGCGACACGGAGTTGGTGTCCGGATTGCTCCAGTCGGCGTAGTCATAACGTCGTTGGGATCAGCCACAGTGGACAGAACGGCTGACCACTGTGGACAGCGAGCCTCCGGCATGGCACGGTGGACGATGTGTCAGACCTCAACGCAACCGCGGCAGCCCTCCTCGGCCTGCTGCACGAGGGCCCCCGAACGGGTGGCGACCTGGTGACCACGGCGCGCGAGCGGTTCGGTTCGTTCTTCAGCGTGACTCGCAGCCAGGTCTACCGGGAACTGCCGGTGCTCGCCGAAGCCGGCCTCGTGCGTCTGGGCAAGCAGGGCCCCCGATCCAGCCAGCAATACGTGATCACGGCAGCCGGCAAGAAGGCCTTCAAGGCGTGGCTGGTCAGCGAGCCGGGCCCGGACCACCTGCGCAGCCCGCTGATCCTCCGCGTCGTGCACGCCGCCTCGCTCACGCCGAAGCAGCGCGCCGACCTGGTGTCCTCCGCGAAGGCGTCCTACGCAGCACAGCAGGACGTCGCCCGGAGTGCGGCCAAGGAGGCGGACGACCCGTACGGCAAGGCCGTCGCCGAGTTCGCCGTCGCCCACGCCAGGGCGGTGCTCAAGCTCCTGGACGCCGTGCCGACCGGCTGATCGCCGACCGTCCGCGAACCATCCGGCAGTAGACAAACCGCTGGACAGCCGCCGTCGCCATCGCACGGCGGCGGCCGTCCAGTAATCTCGATGTGTGAATCCGGACGTAGCAGCGGACCTCAGGGAACTGTCCACCACCCTCGGCAGCGTCGAGGCGGTGATGGACATCGCCACCCTGCGCAAGGAGGTGGCGGCCCTGGAAGAGGAGACCGCGCGCCCGGACCTCTGGAACGACCAGGAGAACGCGCAGCGGGTCACCAGCGAGCTCGCCCGCAAGCAGGGTGAGCTGCGCCGGGTCGGTGAGCTGCGGCAGCGGCTGGACGACCTCGAGGTGCTCTACGGGCTGGCCGAGGACGAAGGCGACCAGGGCAGCCTGGCCGAGGCCCAGGCCGAGCACGCGCGCCTGCGCAAGGACATCGACTCGATGGAGGTCCGCACCCTGCTGTCCGGCGAGTACGACAGCCGGGACGCGCTGGTCACGGTCCGCTCCGGGGCCGGTGGCGTGGACGCCGCGGACTTCGCCGAGATGCTGATGCGCATGTACCTGCGCTGGGCGGAGCGGCACGGCTACCCGACCGAGGTGTACGACACCTCCTACGCGGAAGAGGCCGGCATCAAACAGGCGACGTTCAAGGTGAGCGCCCCCTACGCCTACGGCACGCTGTCGGTCGAGCAGGGCACCCACCGGCTGGTGCGCATCTCGCCGTTCGACAACCAGGGGCGCCGGCAGACGTCGTTCGCCATGGTCGAGGTGCTGCCCGTGGTCGAGCAGACCGACCACGTGGACATCGACGAGAAGGACCTGCGGGTCGACGTGTTCCGGTCGTCCGGTCCCGGTGGCCAGGGCGTGAACACCACCGACTCGGCCGTCCGGCTCACCCACCTGCCCACCGGCATCGTCGTGACCTGCCAGAACGAGCGCAGCCAGCTGCAGAACAAGGCCAGCGCGATGGCCGTCCTCCAGGCCAAGCTGTTGGAGCGGCAGCGTGAGGAGGAGCAGGCCCGGATGAACGAGCTGAAGGGCGACGGCGGGACCAGCTGGGGCAACCAGATGCGCAACTACGTGCTGCACCCCTACCAGATGGTCAAGGACCTGCGCACCGACCACGAGGTCGGCAACCCGTCGGCCGTGCTGGACGGCGACATCGACGACTTCCTGGAAGCCGGCATCCGGTGGCGGCGGCAGCAGAGCGCGGCGTAACCGTCCGCAGTCGTTCTTGACGCCGATGTGACATCGAGCACGCGATTCGCGGTGATGGGCGGTGGTACCGCCCGGTCTGTCCGGTTGTCGGAGTGTGACGATAACGCTGTAGTCGCGATCGGTTCACGGCTTGATCTCATCTGCGAAACTTCGTTGCACGGGGGGAGACCGAGACTTCACAACTCCCGGCTGTAGACTCGCCGCTCGTGATCCGGCTCGAACACGTCACCAAGCAATACAAGCGCTCCACCAGGCCCGCACTGGACGGCGTCTCGGTGGATGTGGACCGGGGTGAGTTCGTGTTCCTCATCGGCCCCTCCGGCTCCGGGAAGTCCACCTTCCTGCGGTTGCTGCTGCGCGAGGAGGTGCCGAGCAAAGGTCGGGTGTACGTCTCGAACTTCGACGTCGCCAAGATGGCCCGGCGCCGGGTGCCCCGGCTGCGGCAGTCCATTGGCTGCGTCTTCCAGGACTTCCGCCTGCTGGCCAACAAGACGGTCGCGGACAACGTCGCGTTCGCCCTTGAGGTCATCGGCAAGCCGCGGCACACCATCCGCAAGGTCGTCCCCGAGGTGCTGCAGCTGGTCGGCCTGGACGGCAAGGCGGGCCGCATGCCCAACGAGCTGTCCGGTGGTGAGCAGCAGCGGGTCGCGATCGCCCGGGCGTTCGTCAACCGGCCGCTGGTGCTGCTGGCCGACGAGCCGACCGGAAACCTGGACCCCGACACCAGCCAGGACATCATGCTGCTGCTGGAGCGGATCAACCGCACCGGCACGACCGTCCTGATGGCCACGCACGACCACTCCATCGTCGACTCGATGCGCCGCAGGGTGGTCGAGCTGTCCCTGGGCAAGGTCGTCCGGGACGACGCGCGCGGCGTGTACGGCGTCGGTCGCTGACCCCTGACGAACTTCCGCCCCCAACCCCGAGGAACAACCCCCGATGCGCGCCAGCTTCGTGTTCAGCGAGGTCATCAACGGCCTTCGCCGGAACGTCACGATGACCGTCGCGATGATCCTGACCACCGCGATCTCGCTCGGTCTGCTCGGCGGTGGCCTGCTGATCGTCAGGACGATCGACAAGATGCAGAACATCTTCCTGAACCAGCTGCAGGTCGCGGTCAACCTGACCGATGACGTCAGCGCCAACGACACCAACTGCGCGCAGGCGCTGTGCCAGAGCCTGCGCGCCCAGTTGGAGAGCACTCCCGGCGTGAAGGACGTGCAGTTCGTCAGCCGCAACGCCGCCTACCAGCAGTTCCGCGCCGAGTTCGCGGACATGCCGGAGCTGCAGGCGCTGGGCAGGCCGCAGGCCCTGCCGGCGTCGCTGCGGGTCGACCTGAACGACCAGAGCCTCTCCGGTGCGATCGTGAAGGAGTTCACCGGCCGGCCCGGTGTGAAGAACGTCAACGACCAGGGCGTGTTCGTCCAGCGTCTGACCGATGCGCTGAACGGGGCCAGGAACCTGACGTTCGTGATCGCGCTGATAGCCGCGTTGGCGGCGTTGCTGCTGATCTCCATCACCGTCCAGGTGTCGGCGTTCACCCGACGAACCGAGGTCGGCATCATGCGGCTGGTCGGCGCGACACGCTGGTACACACAGCTGCCGTTCCTCCTGGAGGCGGTGGTCGCCGGCATTGTCGGCGCCGTGCTCGCCACCGGTGGCCTGCTGCTGGCGAAGACGGCGTTCCTGGACAAGGCGTTCGCGTCGCTGTTCCAGTCCGGCATCATCCCCCGGATCGAACTGGGTGACGTGCTGCTGTTCGCCGCCCCGTGGCTGCTGCTGACGGCGATCGTGGTGTCGGCGCTGACCGGCTATCTGACGCTGCGCATGTACGTCCGGCTCTAGCCGATTTCGGCTGGTGGGCCCCCGTAGAATTGACGGTATGCCCAAAGAAGTCGGCCGCAAGGTGATCGCCTCGAACCGCAAGGCGAGGCACGACTACACCATCCTGGACACGTACGAGGCCGGGGTGGTGCTGGTCGGCACCGAGGTGAAGAGCCTGCGCCTGGGGCGCGCGTCGCTCGCCGACGCGTTCGCCACGGTCGACGACGGCGAGGTGTGGCTGCGCGGGTTGCACATCCCGGAGTACGACCGCGGCACGTGGACCAACCACGAGCCGCGTCGCACCCGCAAGCTGTTGCTGCACAAGTCGGAGATCCTGCGGCTGATCGGCAAGACGAAGGAGACGGGCCTGTCGCTGGTGCCGCTGTCCATGTACTTCAAGGACGGCAAGGTCAAGGTCGAGATCGGCCTGGGCCGGGGCAAGAAGGCCTACGACAAGCGGCAGGCCATCGCGAAGCGGGACGCCGACCGGGAGATCTCCCGTGCGGCCGGCCGTGCGATGAAGGGCCGCTATGACCGCGCCGGGCGGTGACGACGAGGTCGCGGACTGGGTCCGCGGCCTCGGGCTGCCGGGCATCGTCGACCTGCACGTCCACTTCCTGCCCGAGCCCGTGCTGCGGAAGGTGTGGAGCTACTTCGACGCGGCCGCCGAGCACTACGGCATGGCGTGGCCGGTGCACTACCGGCTGCCGGAGGCCGACCGGCTGGCCGTGCTGCGCAAGCTGGGCGTGCGGACGTTCGCGCCGCTGGTCTACCCGCACAAGCCGGACATGGCGGCGTGGCTGACGTCCTGGGTGACCGAGTTCGCCGCCCAGGTGCCCGAGGCGGTGCCGACGGCGACCCTCTACCCGGAGCCGTCCGTCACCCGGTACCTGGGCGACGCGCTGGCCGCCGGGGCGCGCTGCGTGAAGGTGCACGTCCAGGTCGGCGGCTTCGACCCGAACGACCCGCTGCTGGAGCCCGCGTGGGGAATGCTGGCCGACGCGGGGGTACCGGTGGTCGTCCACTGCGGTCACGGCCCGCGGCGCGGCGAGCACACCGGCCTCGACGTGTTCGCGCGTGTACTGGAGCGGCACCCGCGACTGGTGGCCGTGCTGGCGCACGCCGGGATGCCGCAGTTCGACGAGGCGTTCGCGCTGGTCGACCGGTTCCCGAACGTCCACATGGACACCACGATGGTGGGCGTGCCGTTCACCGAGGCGTTCAACCCGGTGCCGGCGGACTGGGCGGCCCGGCTGGCCGACGCGGGTGACCGCATCGTGCTGGGCACCGACTTCCCGAACATCCCCTACGACTACGCGACACAGTTGCGTGCCGTCGCCGGCTGGGCGGCCGCCGACGACCGGCTCGGCGCGCCGTTCCTGCGCCGCGTCCTGCACGACACGCCGGCCAGGCTGCTCGGCGTCAGCTAGCGAAGATCGCGTCCAGCAGTGCACCCAGCCACCGCGTGACCACGAGGTAGCAGCAGCGCAGGGCACCCGGCCATGCCAGCAGGAGTCCCGCGACGACCGCGGTCACCCACGGCAGCGCCACCAGCGGATCGGCGAACCCGAACGCGGCGATCCCCGTGCACCCCGCGCACACCAGTGCGACAGCCGCGACCAGCGCCCACGCCGACGGCGTCCCGGCACCCGGCCGGACGTGCTCGAACCGCGCGAAGAACCGCACCAGCAGGCGTGCCGTGCACGCCAGCGCCGCGATCCACAGTGGCGTGACGGCGAGCCAGCCGACGCCGCCCGGGTCCGGCGTGGCGTACCCGAAGCCGAGCACGGCGATCCCGGCGACGACCACCATCGCGGACATGTGCCACAGGTAGATCGTCATGCACCGCGGCGCGACGGCCCGCAGCACGACTGCCGCTCGGGGCCGCCGCGCGAGGCGCACGATCCGGTCCCGGAACGCCAGCAGGAAACCGACCTGGCCGACGCCCAGGCACAGCAGGCACACGGTGGCCGGCGCCATGTTGGACACGGCCTGGCCGGGCAGGCCGACCATGCTCACCGGGTACTGTCCGAACAGGACCAGCAGTGCCGTGCCGGCGAACCCGGCGCAGCCCAACGCGACGGCGCCCGACCGGGACAGCCGGGCGAACCGGCCCGCCGCGTACGCCATGCCGAGTTGGCTGACCGCCAGCCACACGAACAGCTCGTTGACGTACCCGACCAGTGGCACGCCGTGGAACCGCAGCGCGTCCACGCCGAGCGCCGCGCCGCCGAGCACCACGGCC
>DASZXM010000637.1:0-8197 GCA_035546415.1 Pseudonocardiaceae bacterium | reverse complement strand
GCCGAGTCCCACTCCCACTGGCCGCCGGCGTGCACGTACGCATCGGCGTCGCCGCGCAGCACGGCCATCGTCTTCGCGCCCGCCGACCCCATCGGCTGCAGCCGGGCGCCGATTGCGTCGGCCACGGCCTGCGCGAACGCCGGCGGCCGACTGTCGCTGACGACCACGGCCTTCCCGCGCCGGTTCTCGGCGGTCGCCTGGGTGTGGCCCTCGGCGACCAGTGCCTGACCGGTGCCTACGGCAGCCGTCTCACCCGCCGCGCTCCCGCCGTGGCTCGGGTGCGGGTCGGCCGTTGACCACACCTCGTTCAGAGCTGGCAACGCTACCGCCGCCGCTGTGATGCCTTGGCCTGCCTCGTAGAGCGCTACGTGCACCGCCCAGTCGGGGCGGTCGGGCATGGCGAATTCGCGGGTTCCGTCGAGTGGGTCGATAATCCAGACCCGGTTGACCTTCAGGCGTGTGTGGTCGTCCGTTGACTCCTCCGACAGGACCGCGTCCGTTGGGCGGAGTTCGGCCAGTTTGCCCAGCAGGAACTCGTTGGACCGCAGGTCGCCTGCGCGCCCCACGTCGTCGGCGCCCTGGGCTCGGATCTCCAGCAGCAGGGCTCCTGCCTGTCGGGCGATGTCAGCGGCCAACTGTGCGTCGTCGGTGCTCATCGGGACATCATCGCATTCGTCGGGTTTCCCGTTTCCATCGGCGGAGTTCGTGGGTCAACAACTTCACGTCCGGGTTCTGATCGGTGATCCTGGCGTTACCGGAAAATGACTGGAAGGGCGTGGTTGAAATGGCAAGGTTCGTCGTGGAGAGAATGATTACCCGCAACATCGCCGCCGTCGGGGTGGTGGGTTCGATGACGTTCTGTGTGATGGAGCCGGAGTGCGAGATCCTCGTCGTGCCAAGCCCGGTGGGCGACTCGGTGGGCGGCGGTCGCTGGGGCTGAAGGAGAGCCAGGGGTAACGGCCGGGGACATTCCTGGGACATAATCGGCGACGTGAATGTTGAGGTGGGGGCGTTCGGATGTGCCCCCACCGGACGAAAAGTGGACAGCTGCGGGACGAAAAGTGGACAGCAGCGGGAAAGCCGACAACGGGAAAGCGGACGGTAGCAGAGTCGATAGCGGCGGCGTCGACATCAGCGAGGCGGACTACGCGAGAGTGGACCTGGCCAGACCGGACCGGGCGAAGGTGAGCCAGGCGAGGGCGGACCGGGCGAGGGCGGACCGGGCGAAGGTGGACCGGGCGAAGGTGGACCGGGCGACAGCCGGCAACACGACCGCCGCAACACCACCGTTAACGCGACAGCCGACGCGACAGCCGACGGCGCGAGACCCCGCGACGGGACTGCCGACAACGGGGTCGTCGATCGTGGGGACGTCGGCGGCGTGAGCGGTTCGGGCGGCACAAGCGGTTCGAGCGGGGTGGGCGGCACGGGTGTTGGGACGTCGGCGCGGGAAGTGGACAGGTGATGAGCGAACCGGACAGGTCGATGACACTTGCTGGGCTCGTGAGTCAGGATGCCGAGTTGTTGTACCGGCGGCTGCGCGGCGTCGGGGTGATGAACGCCGACGAGTTTCGGGCTTTCGGTGGTGCCGCCATCGAACTGTTGGACACCGGCGTGGCCGTTTACTCCGAGCCCGGTGAGGGTCGCGTCCGACCTGTTGAGCCTGCTACCGCGCTTCGGCTGTTGCTCGCGCAGCGGCAGGGCGAGTTGATGGGCTGGCAGGAACGGATCATGGTTGGTTGGCAGCGGTTGTCCGCACTGTTGCCGCCTACGTCCGACGGTGTTCCTGGCGAGCGGGCCGACGGCGTGCGTCTGATGACCGACTTCGACGAGGTGGTCACGCGCGCCGCCGAGTTGTATCCGTCGCCGAAGCAGCGGCTGCGGGGCACCGAGACCGCTGCGTTTCCGATCCAGCCGGTGCGTCACCGGGTGCACACGCCACCGCCGAACTCGCTGCGCGCGGGTGTCCGTTTCCAGATGATCTACCACGCCGCTTACCTGGACACGAGGGCCGGTTCGGAGATCATCCGCGACTCCGCTCGGTCCGGCGAGGAGGTGCGGCTGCGCGGTGGGCTGCCGATCAAGATGTTGCACGTCGACGACTCCGTCGCGCTGGTGGGTGTCGGGCCGATGGCCAGGACCGCCCTGTTGATCCGTTCCGACGCGATTCTGGCGATGTTGGCCGAGTGGTTCGACCTGCTGTGGAGCGATCCGGCGACCGTGCGGCTGCCCGACGACCTCAGTGAGGCGTCGCCGGACGACATCCAGCTGCGCGTGCTGCGCATGATGCCCACCGACGACGACACCGCGATCGCCCGCCGCCTGCAACTTTCGGTCAGCACCGTCCGCCGGCACATCAAGGCCCTCTACACGATGCTGGGTGTGAACAACCGCTTCGCCGCCGGCATGGTCGCCGCGAAGAAGGGCTGGATCTGACGCCGGACCGGATCCAAACCCCAACCGGATCCGATGCCGAACCGGTCGACTACGCCGATTCCGCCGTTGTCGGGCTTCGGAGCAGGTCGGCCAGGACCGGGAGTACATCGCGCGCCCGGCTGACCGCGACTCGTCTGCGTAGTTCGCGGTAGATCAGGCGCAGGTCGTGTCGTGCCGTCGCCGGGTCCGACTGGCCCAGGTCGGGGGCCAGCCACTCGACGATCTCGCAGGCGCGTTCCACCTCACCCGCGACCGCCTGCGCCAGCGCCGCGCGCAGTCCGTACCGCACCCTGGCGCGGCTGGCGCCCGCCGCGAACCCGCCGATGCTCGATTCCAACAACGCGGCGGCCTCGCCGGGGCGGCCCAGGTCGAACAGGCACCAGCCGCGCACCATCGCGCCGAGGTCGGGTGTGCGGGTCGGGCCGAGCACCGGCCCGCCGGTCGGCTCCTGTGCTGCCTCGTCGAGCAGTTCACCGGAGCGTCCCAGTGCGTCGAAGCACTCCCGGTCGGCGCCGAGCAGGGCGTGTCCCTGGGCCTCGCGCAGCGCGGACAGGCCGCGCACCCTGGCCGTCGCGGCCGGATGCGCCTGGGCCTGGCGGGCCAGGTTGATCGTGCCCCACGGGTCGTCCGAGTACAGCGCCATGTCGGCGCGTCGCATCATGGCGTACGCCTCCATGGACCGGTCGCCGCCGCGTCTGGCCAGTTCGACCGCCGTGCCGGTCCACCACATGGCCTGGCGGTCGTCGCCGGCGTCCTGCACGGTCCACCCGGTGAACTCGGCGAACTGTGCCGCGAGCCGCCACAGTCGTTCGGCGCCGTCGTCCGTGCCTGCGGCGATGCCGCGCAGCAGGTGGGTTTCGGTGATCAGCGTGGGCAGCAGGAACGCGGGGCTGACCAGTTGGCCGAGCGAGCGGTCCTGGTCCAGGCGGGCGGTGAACAGCGCGCACAGCGCGGCCGGGTCGGACGGGAACCGGCTGTGGCCGGGGCTGGGCAGGAACGCCGTCGTGTCGTCGAGGCCGGCCATGCCGCTCCGGCTGAACTGGGTGACACCGTCCGGGGCCAGTTGCAGCAGCCACGGTTCGGTGCCGCGGCCGGTGTCCTGCTCCTCGGGGCGGGGTGCGGGCTGTTCGGCGACCATCGTGACCAGCGCGCCGCCCGCGTTGACGGCGGCGTCGCACAGCCGGGCGATGGTCGGATTCGCCGTTTTGTCCCCGGATTCGATCTTGCTGAGGTATCCCTTGGAGTAATGGATGTTCTTCGCTAGCTCCCCCAGGGACAGTCCGGCGAGCTGCCGCCTGCGGCGCAGCTCCGCTCCGAATGTCGTTCGGCCGGTCATGCCAACCCCCTCCTCCCATATTGTGACCGACAATCCGGAAGCATGGAAGTGCGCCGTTTGGCATGGTAAGAAAGAGCAGTGTCGACAGAAAACGCGCCGCCGGACAATCGCGCCCGTTTTTCGGCGCCGGGCGCGCCGCCGTGGCGGTGCGTGTCCAGCAGGATCGTGCACCGCACGCCGTGGTTCGCCGTCTACCAGGACGACGTCATGCGGCCGGACGGCTCTGCCGGCATCTACGAACGGATCGACTCGCCGGGCGCGGTGACGGTGCTGGCCCTGGACGACGACGACAGCGTCGTCATCACCCGGCAGTGGATGTACCTGCACGGCGCCACCCAGTGGCGGCTGCCCGGCGGCGCAATCGATTCAGTGGACGGCAATCCGCTCGCCGCCGCGCAACGGGAACTCGCGGAGGAAACCGGCGTCCGGGCCAGAAATTGGCTACAAATTGGCAAAATCAATTGTGCGGACAGTTTGACGAATCATGTGGCACACATGTTCGTGGCCACGGAATTGACACAGGGTGAGGCCGACCTGGAACCGGGCGAATGCGACCTGGAGGTGTTGCGGCTGCCGTTCCGGGAGGCCGTTTCGCTGGCCATGACGGGTGACGTGCCGGACGCGGGCAGCGCGCACGCCATCGTCATGTACGCCGCGCGGCGGGCCGGTATCGGTGCCCGGTGACGTGATCCGGCCGCGCCGGGCCGGTGACATGAACGCGTGTGTCGCGATCCTGGCGGACGTGCACCGCACCGGCGGCTACCCGGCGCACTGGCCGGCCGACCCGCATCACTGGCTCACGCCGTCCCGGCACATCACAGCGTGGGTCGCGGAGCGGGACGGCGGTGTGGTCGGGCACGTGTCGCTGACGTCCGCCGACGGTGAGGCGGCCGCCGAGCACTGGTCGGCACGCACCGGCCGGCCGGTGACCGACACGGTGGCGGTCAGCAGGCTGTACGTGGCGCGGCACGCCCGTGGCCGGGCCGTGGGCAGGCGGCTGTTGGACGAGGCCACCGCCGCCGCCCGTGACCGGGGCCGGCATCCGGTGCTGAGCGTGTTGGACCACAACCGGAACGCGATCGCGCTGTACGAGAAGGCGGGTTGGGAGTACCTGTCCGAGGCCGATCTGACGCTGCCGGACGGACGGGTCGTGCTGATGCACTGTTTCTCGGCACCGGAACGCTGATTTCCCAGGTATGTTTCGGCCATGGCCGGCGGCGGGACACCCGACTTCACGGCCGCGGCCATGTCCTCGGCGCGGCTGCTGCTCACCCCGCTGCGCGCCGACGACGCCGACGCGATGACCGACGTGCTCGGTGACGAGCGGTTGCACGAGTTCATCGGAGGTAGGCCGGCGACGCGGGCGGAGCTGCGCACCCGGTACCGGAAGCTGGAGGTCGGCTCGGGCAACCCGAGGGAGATCTGGCTGAACTGGATCGTGCGGCTGCGGCGGACGGGTGAGCCGGTCGGCACGGTCCAGGCGACGGTGACCAATGACGGCAGCGAGTGGACGGCGCACATCGCATGGGTGATCGGCGTCCCGTGGCAGTCGCAGGGGTACGCGACGGAGGCGGCGGGCGCGCTCGCCGACTGGCTGCGGACGCGGGGCGCGGGCGCCCTGGTGGCGACGATCCACCCGGACCACGCCACGTCGGCGGCGGTGGCGGAGCGGATCGGGCTGCGGCTGACCGACGAGGAGATCGACGGCGAGCGCGTCTGGCGAGCCTGAGGCGCGGTGCGGTCACCAGCGCGGCCCCGCAGCGAAAGGGCGGCGAACCGCGTCCGGGCTGCCTGAAACGCGGTCACCAGTCCGGCCGCCACAGCGCAAGCGAGGGCTTGCGCACGAGCGGAAGTGCTGGCGTGACGGCTCAGGCCAGTTCGTAGACGCCGACGCCGAACGGTCCGAGCGTGACCGGACCGGACACCGGCTCGCCGGTGAGCGTGCGCAGGCCCGTGGCGACATTCGGTTTCACCGTCACCTCCGCGTCGCACTGGCTGACCAGCCACAGGAACCGGCGGCCGTCCTCGTGCACCAGCACGTCCGCGGCCACGCGCGGGTTGTCGACGGTGGCGATCCGGTCGATTCCGGCGTACGCGGCCAACGCGCCGTACAGGGCCTGGCCGGCCTCCGGGTTCACGGCCGGTGTCACGGACGCCATGTGCTCCAGGCCGTACGTGCACAGGATCACCGACCCGGAGCCGACCCGGCGGACCAGCAGTGCCGGCCTGCCATGCCCGTCGACGGCGACCACGTCGGCGTCGACCGGGTCGACCGGCAGGTAGGCGCGGCTGTCGGCCGTGCCGGCCGCGCGGAACGACAGCCGGGCGCCCTCGGCGAACGTGCCGAACGGACGGGTGAAGGTGAACGTGACCTCGTCGTCGACGACGGGGTCGACGAGGCCGTAACGCAGCCGGTGTCGCACGCCGAACATGCCGTTGAGGTTGGCGTACCAGGGTCCACGCTGCACCGGGTGCGCGCCGGGCGAGTACGACACGTACACCGTGGCGCCGTTCTCGGCCAACCGTTGCAGCCGCAGCCACGTCGGGCTGAGGAGCTGTTTCGCCGACGGCACGAGGTACAGCCTGCCGTCCTCGGTGAGGCCGTCGCTCTCCCGGCTCAGCGCGAGCGGCAGGTCGGCCAGGCGGGCCGACACGTACGCCTGGCGCAGCGTCACCGGCAGGGTGGTGCGGTCCTCGGTCTGGGTGAACGGGTATACGGTGTCCAGATAGGACGGTACGACGAGTATCGCGTCGGTGTCGGCGCGCCGGCAGTGGGCGATGTCGACGGCGTCCAGCACCTCGGCGAACGCGCGGAACTCGGCGAGCGCCGGTTTCGGTGTGCCCTGCCGGTCGGTGAGTCCGAAGTGCATCTCGAACGCGTGGTGCCGGTAGGGGTCCTGGTCGGCCAGGTGGTCGTAGTCGGTGTTGTTCCAACCGATCCAGCCGACGGCACCGGCCAGCAGCGAGTTGTGCAGCACCTGGCGGTAGTAGTGGGCGGCGTTTTCGTCGGACACGAAGTCCGACGACACACCGAACTCCTCCAGTACCACCGGCCGGTCGAACGTGCCGGCCAGTTCACAGATCCACGCCGCCGCGTAGTGCTGGCGGGACAGGTCGTCCTCCATGCGATACACGTGCGGGCCGAGGAAGTCGACCAGGCCTGCGATGTCTCTTAGGGAGAACCCGTTGTCCTGTCCGCTGGTCTCGATGCCCCAGGCGCCGTCGCCGAGTGAGAACGGCTGCCGGCCACCCGCGGCGCGCACGGCGTCCCGGATCAGCTGTGCCCACGCGGTCACGGACTCGCGGTCGACGGGGTCACCGTAGATGGGCATCTCGTTGGACACCAACCAACCGGCGACGGCCGGGTGGTCGGCGAAGCGGCGCACGATCTCGCCGGCGAACCACGCCTGCCTGGCCACCAGCCACACGTTGCGGTAGAGGTCGCGGCCGTTGCGCCACGCGGGGTCCCAGTTCTCGCCGGACATGTGGCCGACGATGAACGTGGGCACGGTCGTCATGCCGGCGTCGGCGTGCCGGTCCAGGAAGTCGCCGAGCCGGTCGGTCATCCGGTCGTCGATCCGGTCCGGTTCGGGCATGAAGTCCGGCCAGTAACAGAACGACCGGGTCATCGTCATGCCGTGCTCGCGCAGCACGCGCAGTTCGCGTTCGATGACCGCCGGGTCGGAGTTCCGCCACATCAGCGGTCCGCCGGTCGAGGACCAGAAGTTCGCGCCCAGCCACCGGACCGGCCGGCCGTCGACGGTGAGTGGCATGCTGTTGCGACGCATCCGACCGGCTCCTCTCGGCAGTGGTGCGCCAAAGCTATACCGGTTAAGTGAAGCTGTCCACCGCGCTGCCGTCCGCTGTCTACACTCAGCGGCGTGAGCGAGGAGACACGGCGCAGCGCCGACGGCGTCGCGCGACGGCCGACGATCGCCGACATCGCCAAGCAGGCCGGCGTGACGAAGGCGGCCGTGTCGTTCGCGCTCAACGGACAGCCCGGGGTGTCCGAACAGACCCGCACGCGGGTGCTGGACATCGCGCGGCGCATCGGCTGGCAGCCCAACAGCGCCGCCCGCGCCCTGTCCGACGGTCGGGCGGGCGCGTTCGGCCTCGTGGTCGACCGACCGGCCGCGACACTGGGCGTGGAACCGTTCTTCATGCAGCTGATCTCCGGTATCCAGGCGGAGCTGTCCGACAATCACGTGGCACTGCTGTTCACGATCGCCGAGGACCAGGACGCCGAGATCGAGCTGTACCGCGCGTGGTGGGGGCAGCGCCGGGTGGACGGCGTGTTCGTGGTCGACGTGCGGGTGGACGACCCGAGGGTCGCGGTGCTGGAGGAGTTGGGCATGCCGGCCGTGGTGATCGGCCACCCGTCGGCGTCCGGATCGCTGCCCGCGGTGTGGCACGACGACGTCGTCG
>DASZXM010000636.1:0-6362 GCA_035546415.1 Pseudonocardiaceae bacterium | reverse complement strand
CGGACACCTCCTTGAGAAAGGAACCGGTACCGGTGATGGTGCCGCCGGTCCCGATCCCGGCGACGAAGTGCGTGACGCGCCCGCCGGTCTGCCGCCAGATCTCCGGCCCGGTCGTCCGCCGGTGCACGGCCGGGTTCGCCGGGTTGTCATACTGGTTGGCCAGCCATGCGCCGGGGATCTCGTCGACCAGGCGGCGTACGACGTTGAACAGGTGCTCGGGGTGTTCCCTGGGCAGGGCGGTCGGGGCGATCACGACCTCGGCCCCGTACGCCTTGAGAATGTCGACCTTCTCCCGGGCCGATCGGTCCGAGACCCCGACGACGACCCGGTAGCCGCGCTGCCGCCCGACGATCGCCAGGCCGATGCCCGTGTTGCCGGACGTCGCCTCGACGATGGTGCCGCCCGGTGCCAGGGAGCCGTCCCGTTCGGCCTGCTCCACCATGGCCAGGGCGGCGCGGTCCTTCACGCTGCCACCGACGTTGAGGAACTCCGCCTTGGCATAGATCGGGACGTCCAGGCCGCGGCCGAGCCGGTTCAACCGGAACAGCGGCGTGTCCCCGATGGCATCCACGACGGACTCGTACACCGACATCGAAAACCCCCTCCCGCGGCCCAACCTACCCGGGCGGCGCGAGTGGCACACGGTGTCCCACGTGCCGGCCGTCGCGGCCACCTTGATCCGCGTGTCCGATCGGTCCTAGTGTTCGTCGACGATTGCCGAGGAGGCGCAATGCGACGTACCAGCCGTGGCCGCGGCCACTTAGTGATCATCTCCGGCGCGTTGGCCCTCGGCCTGGCGGCCGTGATGAGCCCGACGGCGCAGGCCGCGCCGGCACCGGCGTTCTCCCCCGGTGCGCCGGGTGCCGGAGATCCCTACTTTCCCGACATGGGCAACGGCGGCTACGACGTCAGCCACTACGACATCCGGCTCGCGTTCGACCCCGACACCAAGGCGATCAGCGCGACCACGACGATCCTCGCCCGGGCCACGCAGAATCTCTCCCGCTTCGACCTGGATTTCCAGGGACCGCTGACGATCAGCAGGCTCTCGGTCGACGGGACGGGCGCCGCCTTCACCCGCAGCGGTGCCCAGGAGTTGGTGATCACCCCGCGGCACGGCCTGCGGAAGGGCAGCGTGTTCGTCGTGTCGGTGACCTACGCCGGCGTCCCGCAGAAGATCGACGACCCGGCGCTGGGCATCTCCGGCTGGGTCGCCACCAAGGACGGCGCGGTCGGGCTGAACCAGCCGATCGGCGCGGCGACCTACTACCCGGTGAACGACACGCCCGACGACAAGGCGACCTACACGCAGACCGTCACCGTGCCGACCGGGCTCACGGTGCTGGCCAACGGGGAGCCGGGGCCTGTCACCACGCACGACCACCGGACCACGTTCCGCTGGTCCATGAACCGTCCGATGGCCAGCGAACTGAGCATGATCGCGATCGGCGACTACGACATCACCCGTGGCGTGACGGCGGGCGGCCTGCCGAACATCACGGCGATCGGCAAGTCGATCGACACGAAGCCCGGCCAGGGCAGCGTGTTCAACCGGACGACGGCGCAGGTCATCCGGTGGGAGTCGGCGATGTACGGGCGGTACCCGTTCGGCTCGACCGGCGGCATCCTGGCCGACGTCGGCGTCCACTACGCGCTGGAGACACAGAGTCGGCCGGTCTACGACCAGCGCACCAGCAACGTCAGCGGCGACCTACTCGCGCACGAACTCGGCCACCAGTGGTTCGGCGACAGCCTCACGCCGGTGCACTGGTCGGACATCTGGCTCAACGAAGGCTTCGCCACCTACTCGGAATGGCTCTACCAGGAGAAGTTCCGGGGTGTCCCGGTGCGGGACTCGTTCGCGCGGGCGTACGCCGACGAGAAGGACTGGAGCGGCGAAGTCGCCGACCCCGGGCGCGACCACATCTTCGACGACCTCGTCTACAACCGCGGCGCGATGGCGTTGCAGGCACTGCGCATGACGATCGGCGACCGCGACTTCCTGCGGCTGCTCACGCTGTGGCCGGCGACCCACCGGTACGGCAACGTCTCGACGCAGGAGTTCATCCGGTTCGTCGAGCGGCTGACCCACCGCAACCTGGACGCGTTCTTCCACACCTGGCTCTACCAGTCGGGCAAGCCGGCGCTCCCCTAATTAGCCGTCGCCGGCGTCGAGGTGGCGTTCGAGTGCGTCCAGCTGGCTGGTCCACAGTAGACGGTAAGGCCGCAGCCAGTCGTCGATCTCCCGCAACGGCTCGGAGCGCAGTTCGTACCACCGCCGCTGCGCATCGCGCCGGACCCGCACCATGCCCGCCTCGCGGAGTACCCGGAGATGCTTGGAGATCCCTGGCTGGGTCATGCCCAGCCGGTCCACGAGTTCCCCGACCAGATGGGGCCGTTCCCGGAGCAGGTCCAGGATGCGGCGCCGATTCGGCTCGGCGAGCACATCGAACGTCGTGGACACAGCGCGAACATACATAGCCAGGTATGTAACCGTCAAGGAATATACGGCGCTGGGAGCCCTAGCTCACGAAAGGACCTCGGCGATGAGTGGTCGGACCAGGCGGGTCACGTTGCGGGCGGCGGTCTCCGGGTCGGACATCGGCGACACCGCGTGGCTGATGGCCAGCCGGACCAGGGAGTCGGCCAGCAACTCCGCGTCGGCCGGGGTGACCTGTGGCCAGACCTCCACGATCAGCCGGGCGATCCGGTCGTCCGCGATACCCAGGCCGATCCTGGTGAGCAGTTGCACCAGTGGTCCCGGGTCGGAGTTGGCCACGATGATCCGGATCACCGGTTCGTCCGACGCGAGCCGCAGGAACAAGCCGAACGCGGCGTGGACGGCGGCTTCCGGGTCGTCGGCGTTGGCCAGCACGACGTGCTCGACCTCGGTGACGAGGTTGTCGATCTCGCGCCGCACGTACGCCTCGACCAGGGCCTGCCGGGAGCCGAACTCGTTGTAGACGGTCTGCCTGCTGACGCCGGCGACCTCGGCGATCTGCGTCATGGTGGTCGCCGGCCAGCCCTGGGTGCGGGCCAGTTCGTCGACCGCGTCGATGATCGTGTCGCGCAGCAGCCCACGGGCCGCCTGCGGATAGGGGACGGTCGCCGACCCGTGGTCAGGTTTCGACCGGGACGAAGTCGACCTTCTCCCGGACCGCGCAGTCGGGGCAACACCAGTCATCCGGCACCTCCGCCCAGGGCGTGCCGGCGGGCAGTCCCTCGCGCGGCTCGCCGCGCGCTTCGTCGTAGACGTAGTCGCAGACCTCGCACCGATACCTACTCACCTGCCGCCATCCCGTGAGTCCATGCTAGTCAGGCCGCCATCGTGGTACCGGTCCCGTGACGGGCGACGATCGCCGCCCGCTTGCGCGGGTGGATGTTGGCGCGCGTCACGTCACCGTCGTAATGGGCGAGTACGCGTTTGTCCATCACCCGCCGCCACAGCGGCGGGAAATAGGCCAGCACGATCATGGAGGCGTAGCCAGCGGGCAACTGCGGCGACTCGTCGAAGTGGCGCAGCGCCTGGTAACGGCGGGTCGGGTTGGCGTGGTGGTCGCTGTGCCGTTGCAGTTGGTAGAGGAACAGATTCGTCACGACGTGGTTGTTGTTCCAGCTGTGGCGCGGGTTGACCCGTTCGTAGCGGCCGTTCGGGAGTTGTTCGCGCAGCAGGCCGTAGTGCTCCAGGTAGTTCACGACCTCCAGCAGGCTGAACGCGAACACCGCCTGGAGAACCAGGTAAGGCAGGATGCCGACGCCGAACAGCACCAGCAACACCGCCCACAACACGACCGTCATCGCCCACGCGTTGAGCACGTCGTTGCGCGGGCTGACGGTGGCCTTGCCCATCTTGCGCAGCCGCTTGCGCTCCAGCCGCCACGAGTTGCGCAGGCTGCCGACCACCGTGCGCGGCCAGAACGCCCAGAACGACTCCCCCAGCCTGCTGGAGGCCGGGTCCTCCGCGGTGGCGACCCGGACGTGGTGGCCACGGTTGTGCTCGATGAAGAAATGCCCGTACCCGCTGGGCGCCAGCGCGACCCTGGCGAACCAGCGTTCCAGGTGTTCCTTCTTGTGCCCCATCTCGTGCGCGGTGTTGATGGCGATCCCGTTCAGCGAGCCGAGGGTGACCGCGACACCCAGCTTGTCGACGACGGACAGGCCGCCGTGCCGCGCGATCAGCCAGCAGCCGACGAAGATCGCGACGTACTGGACGGGCAGGAACGCGTAGGTGATGAAGCGGTAGTACCTGTCGCGTTCCAGCCAGGCGATGATCTCCTCCGGCGGGTTGCTCGGGTCGTCGCCGAAGAACACGTCCAGCGCCGGGATGATCAGGTAGACGAAGATCGGCCCCATCCACCAGAACAGGCCGAGCCCGGTGACGTGCACCAGCAGCCAGCCCAGGAACAGGAAGGACGGCACGATCGTGCCCAGCAGCCACAGGTAGCGCTTGCCGTCCCGCCAGTCGGGGCGCTCCTGGCTGGTGATCGACGTTCGTCCGGAGAGGGACTGCTCGCGCATCTGGTCGCCTCGCTTCGTCGAGCTTCGTCGAGCTTCGTCGACAAGGACTGTCCTCGCGTCCGCCTGCTTTACAGAACCACGTCTGATGTAAAGGGGCAAGGGTCCGCGAGTACCTGACGAGCGAGTAGTCCCTCCGGGCGGGCTACCAGGCGTAGTGCTCGGGTGCGGTCCGGTAGCCCGGGAAGATCTCGTCCAGGCGGGCCAGCGCCTTCTCGTCCAGCCGCACGTCCAGGGCACGGACGGCGTCGTCGAGGTGTTGCTGGACGCGTGGGCCGATGATCGGGGCCGTCACGGCGGGCTGGTGCAGCAGCCACGCCAGCGCGACGTCACCGGGCTCGTGACCGAGTTCGTCGGCGAAGTCCTCGTACGCCTCGATCTGCGCACGCCTGGCCTGGACGGCTTCGGCGGCACGCCCCTCCAGCCGCCGTTTCCCCTCGCGGTCCTTGCGCAGGACACCGCCGAGCAGGCCGCCCTGCAGGGGCGACCACGGGATGACGCCCAGGCCGTAGTGCTGTGCGGCCGGGATGACCTCCAGCTCCGGTTCCCGGACCAGCAGGTTGTAGATCGACTGTTCGCTGGACAGGCCGACCAGGTTGCGCCGCGCGGCGGCCGCCTGGGCCTGGGCGATGTGCCAGCCCGCGAAGTTGCTGCTGCCGACGTAGAGGACCTTGCCGGCGGTGATCGCGACGTCGACGGCCTGCCAGATCTCCTCCCACGGCGTGCCCCGGTCGATGTGGTGGAACTGGTACAGGTCGATGTAGTCGGTCTGCAGGCGGGTCAGGCTCGCGTCCAGGGCCCGGCGGATGTTCAGCGCCGACAGCTTGCCCTCGTTGGGCCAGTCCCCCATGTCGCCGTACAGCTTCGTGGCCAGCACCGTGCGCTCCCGCCGGCCGCCGCCCTGCGCGAACCACCGCCCGATGATCCGCTCCGTCGAGCCCCGGCCCTCGCCCAGCCCGGAGACGCCGGCCGACCGCAGCCCGTAGGAGTTGGCCGTGTCGAAAAAGTTGATGCCGTGCTCGTGCGCCGAGTCCATGATCGCGTGCGCATCGGCCTCGCTGGTCAGCGGACCGAAGTTCATCGTGCCCAGGCACAGCCGGCTGACCGACAGACCGCTGCGGCCGAGGTGCGTGTACTGCATCGTCAAGGCGATCCTCTCTGGTGACATCCGTGGTCAGCACGCGGATCGGACGGCACAGCAGCCACTCCCCCGGCGCGCTGACCCGGGCCCCAGTCTGCATGCTGGAGTGCGCTCCAGGTCAAGCCGAACTGGCCGCACCCGACCGACGGTCCGACCAGGCCAGTAGGGTGAGCGCAAGGTGTGTTGTCGCCACGGGAGGTGTCCGGTGGGCAAGCGGTCACCCGTCGGAACCTTTCTGCCCGGCCGGGTCAAGCCCGCGGACATCCGCACCCTGACCGATCAGATGCCCGGGCCCGACGGACCCTTTCCCCTCCTCGTCCTCGACCAGCGACCCGGCCTGGCCGTGCGCGGCGATCCCGTCGACCGTGCGGACCCGGTCTACGCCACCCTGCTGGGCATGGGCCTGGCCCCCGTCACCGCGATCAGTGAACCCGCGGCCCCCACCCTGCTCGCCGCACCGCCCGCCGCCGCCCCGGGATGGCGGCTCGAACTGCCCACGCTCCGCACGGCACGGCTGACCGCGCCGGACGGGACCGTCGTCTACGACGGGACATGTGGCGGCCAGGCTCCGCCCTGGCGTGACCTGATCACCCGGACCAAACGGTGCGCGGTGTTGATCGGCGCCGTCGGCCTCCACCCCACCGCCGAACGGCCCTTCGCCTGGATACAAACGCTGTTGGACCGTGCCGCGCGGGCCGACGAGCTC
>DASZXM010000635.1:0-7593 GCA_035546415.1 Pseudonocardiaceae bacterium | reverse complement strand
CGCCACCGCCGCGGCGTCCGCCACGGCCACCACCGCCACGACGGCCGCCACCTTCGTCGCCGCCGCCGCCACCGCCGCCCCAGTCGCCACCACCACCGGAGTCGCCACCGCCCCAGTCGGCGTCCTGACCGGCGACCCAGTCACCGCCGCCGCCGTTGTCGTAGCCCTGGTTGCCGTAGCCGTTCATCATCTCGTCGCGGCGGAACTCCTCGCGCTCGCCCTCCATCTTGCCCAGCTCGTAGCCGAGCAGCCCGCCGCCGACGGCGCCCGCGACTCCGGCCGCGCCCGGGCTCATCCCACCGCCGTAGCCGGGGCCGTACCCCGGTCCGTAACCCGGACCCGGGCCGTAGCCGGGACCATAGCCGCCGCCGTAGCCCATCGGCGGGCCCATCATGCGGCGTGGCCTGCGCAGACCACGGAACCGCCGTGCGACGAACACCATCACGACGATGAAGATGACCAGCAGCACGATGCCCCAGAACACACTGAACCCGCCGTGCGACCGCGACGACGAGGAGCGCTCCTCCAGCGACGACTTCAGGCTGCCCAACGCCGCCTGAACCGCGGCGGTGTAGTTGTTCTGCGACTTCATCACGCCGACGAACGCGCTGTTGGCAGAGCCTTCGGCGTCGATCGCCTGGTTCTGGGACAGGCCGGCATGCGCACCGATCTGCAGCGTCTCGTGTTTTTCCGCAGTGTTGATACCCAACACGATCGGGAGCTGCGACGAGACCTTCTCGCGGGTGGCGTTGTCGAACGCCGACTTGCCGCCCGCGGTGTCCTTGGACGTCCAGATGCCGATTCCCACCGGCAGTGTGGCGGCGTCGTTCTGTACCGCGGTGACGTTCAGGACGTTCGCGTCGTCCTCGATCCGCACCGTGCTGGCCGACGCCGTCGACGTCAGCACCATCGTCGCCACGGCCGCGATCGGTACCGCTGCCGCCCACCTCATCCGCATGCGCCACATCCCCGTGCCCCCTCTCGACTACGACCGACGATAACCGCGTCGAGGCACCCGGGACATCGGGACAGGCCCCCACCTGCCCCGACCCTGCCTGGAGGTCAACCCCGCAGGCGGGCGCTCGCCACCCGGGCGGCGGCCAGCGCCTCGGCCTCGTCGACCAGGGTCGCCGTCCCGTCGGCCAGCACCTGCTCGCCGGCCACCCACACGTCCCGCACCGACCGTGACCCGGCGGCCCACACCAGGTTGGCCAGCAGTTGGTTGTCGGGCACGGCGAGCCCGCCGGCGAAGGCCACGTCGTCCACTCCGACGTGCACGACATCGGCCCACCGCCCGGTCTCCAGTGCGCCGACGGTCCGGCTGCCCAGCGCGTCGGCACCGCCACGGGTGGCCATGAGCAGCGCTTCCGGGCCGGTCACGGCCGTGGCGTCACCGGTGGCCAGGCGGGCCAGCATGGCCGCGAGCCGGACGTCCTCCCACAGGTCGAGGTCGTCGTTGCTGGCCGGGCCGTCGGTGCCGATACCGACCGGCACCCCGGCGGCCCGCAGGTCGGCCAGCCGCGCGATGCCGGACGCCAGCTTCGCGTTCGACCCCGGGCAGTGCGCGACGCCGACGCCGTTGTCGGCGAACAGTTCGATGTCCGCGTCGGACAGGTGGACGGCGTGCGCGGCGAGCACCCGGCCGCCCAGAACGCCCAGGTCGGACAGCATCGTGGGCACCGAGCCGTACTCCGCGCGCTGCCGCTCGTCCTCGGCCGCCGACTCGGCGACGTGGATGTGCAGCAGCGCGCCGCGGTCGTTCGCCGACTCGGCGATCAGTGGCAGCGCCTCCGCCGGCAGCATGTAGGCGGAGTGCGCGCCGTAGGCCAGTTCGACGCGGTCACCGTTGCCGAAGCGCAGGCCGTCGGTGTCGATCCACTTGTCGATCGCGGTCACCATGGCCCGCCAGTCCATGCCCATGCCGGGCAGGTCGATCACCGGCGCGCCGAGCACCACCCGGGAGCCGGCGGCCAGCACGGCGTCGGCGACCTGCTCGCCGTGGAAGTACATCTCCGCGCTGGTCGTCACGCCGGCCTTGAGCATCTCCACGCAGCCCAACACCATGCCGGTGCGCACGTCGGACGGGATCAGCCGCGCCTCGGTGGGCCAGATCACCTCGTTCAGCCAACGCAGCAGCGGCAGGTCACCGCCCATGCCGCGCAGCAGCGTCATCGGGCTGTGCGCGTGCGCGTTCACCAGACCGGGCAACAGGATTCCGGGCAGCCGCCGCACCGGTCCCTCGGGCGGCGGCGCCGTCACGGCAGGCCCGACGTGGCCGATGCGGCCGTCGGCGGTCACGTCGACCACGGCGTCCCGCAGCACGGAACACGTCGGATCACAGGGCAGCACAACGGATGCGTGCAGGCGGAACGCGCTCGTCATGCCGACACATCCTGCCAGGCCGGTCAGCCCCGCGGACTGTTGCGGCCGGGCGCGCAGCGCACCAGGTCGATCACGGGCTGACCGCCGGACACGCTGATCCGCAGGTCGCAGGACAAGGTGTCACCGGCGGTCGCCGTCGCGGGCGCCGTGGACTCGTTCAGCAGCGAACTCGCGGTGACGAACTGGGTCCCGGCGGCGACCTGCCGCCTGCCGGCGCCGGAGGTGAACGTCACCGGTGCGAGCACGGTCAGCCGGGCCGTGCCGGCGTCGTCGTTCGCGTCCACCACCACCGGTGCCGTCGCCACCTGCGTCGGCGCGACCGTCGCGGCGCGCAGCGCCATCGTCGCCAGCCAGCCGGCACCGCCGAGCATCGCGAAGCAGACGGTCAGCACGAGACCACTTCGGACGACTTGCGACACCCGCCAACTATGCGCCGATCAGCCGTACCTCGCTGGGCCGATCGGCCGTTTCACCCGGTCGGTCGGCCGTGAACCGCGGGGGGCCGCCCAGCCTGGCGCGGGCCGCGTCCTCCGGGGCCAGCCGGAACGCCGGGCGGTGCGCGCTCAGGCGCTGCCCGGACCGCAGCCACGCCAGCCGGTGCTGCGCCTCGGCGTGGTGGTCGGTGATCGTGACGCCCGCCGTGTCGAACGAGTGCAGCACCGCGCGGTTCAGCTCGACCGTCGCCCGGTCCCGCCACAGCGACCGTTCCGTGCTGGTGTCCAGGCCCAGCCGCTCGGCGACGTCGCGGGCCACGCCGTACGCGGCCTCGTCGGCCAGCGCCCGGGTGCCGATGTCGGTGCCGATGTGCCAGCTGTTCACCGGTGCCGCCGGGTACCGGACGCCGCCGACGGTCAACGTCATGTTCGCGATCACCGGCACGGCGGGCCAGCGCAGGCCCAGCTCGGCGAACCACGGCAGGTCCGGATGCGACAGCGGCACCTCGGCCACGGCGTCCGCGGGCACGTCGAACAGCTGCGGCCCTTCGTGCGCCGTCTCCACGACCAGCGGCAGCACGTCGAACCGGCCTTTGTGGACCGGAGCGCGCCAGCCCATGCGGCACACGGCATCGGTGAAGTCGACGTGGCGCCGGTCGCCGAGCATGCCGTCGCGGTGTCCGGCGTAGCGCACCAGGTGGTCGTTCCACACCCGCGGCCCGGGCAGGGCAGGCGTGTCCGGTGCGAACACCGTGACCAGCGGGCGGACGTCGCCGCCGTTGTGGGCGATGCGCAGGTGCGCGACGCACTCCGCCGCGACGGCGGCCGCGTTGCGCAGGCCGCGTAAGTCCCGCACCTTCAGCCGGCGCCACGGGACACTGCCGGACGGCGCGGCGGCGTTGCTCCTGGCCCTGCCGCGCTGGCGCGCCAGGGCCCAACCCGAGTCCCGCAGTGCGACCCGGGCGCCGTAGGCCAGTTCGGCGGCCGTGTGCCGGTAGGTGCCGGTCTCGGCGATGGCGGCCCGCACCTCGGCAAGGCGGGCGCCCGCCGGGCCCGCGGCGGGGTGGGCGTCGTGGAACATCCGGACGAAGTGTTCGGCGGCCCGCGGATCGACCGGCGCGCAGTACGCGGTTTCGTCACGCAAGGCGGTCACGGACGGCGAACTTACCGCGACCGGCCCGTCACCCGTCACTGCCATCCGTGTCAATTCGCGCGGCCGCCCGGCCTCACCCGAACGAGTGGCCGGCCCACGGTCGGTGTCAGACCCGGCGGAACATGAGATCGCGGGAGACGCGGCCCTCCGCGCGGGCGCGGGTCTCGAACTTCGTCACCGGCCGCCAGTCCGGCCGCGGCGCCCAGTCGTCGAACTCGTTGCGCAGCAACGGCTCCGCCGAGCACACCGCGAGCATCTGGTCGGCGTACTCCGCCCAGTCGGTGGCCAGGTGCAGCCGGCCGTCCACGGCCAGCCGGGACGCGGCCAGCGCCACGAAGTCCGGCTGGACCAGGCGGCGCTTGTGGTGCTTCTTCTTCGGCCACGGGTCCGGGAAGAAGATCCGTATCCCGGTGAGCGAGTCGGCGGCCACGTGCTCGGCGAGCAGCGTGACGGCGTCACCGCGGAACAGCCGGAGATTCGTCACGCCCAGCGCCTCGGCCCGCAGCATCAGCTGCGCCAGGCCCGGCTCATAGACCTCGACGGCCACGTAGTTGACGTCCGGCTCGGCCAGCGCGAGCTGGGCCGTCGTCTCCCCCATGCCGGAGCCGATCTCCACCAGGACGGGCGCGTCCCGGCCGAACCACGCGGCCAGGTCGACCGGCCCGGCCGGCAGGTCCCGCACCTCGCGGCCCAGGCGGCCCCAGTGCCGCTCCCACGCCCGCTGCTGGCCGACGGTGATCCGGCCGCCCCGCCGCACGAAGCTGACCACGCTCCGGTGGTGCGGATCGGCACCCGGATCGGCATCTCGCATGGTCACGGGCAACCCTTCTGTCGCTGGTTGCCCGTGACCCTACGTGATGTGCTCAGCCGAGCCGCTGCTTGAGTGCCGCCAGCTCGTCGCGCAACAGCGTGGGCACCTTGTCACCGATCTTGGCGAACCACTCCTCGATCAGCGGGAGTTCGGCGCGCCACTCGTCGGCGTCCACCGCCAGCGACGCGGCGAGGTCCGCCTCGTCGGCGTCCAGGCCGTCGGTGTCGAGGTCGGCGGGCGTGGGTACCCAGCCGATCGGCGTCTCCCGCGCGGCGGCCGTGCCCTCGATCCGTTCGATCGCCCACTTCAGCACGCGGGAGTTCTCGCCGAAGCCCGGCCACAGGAACCGCCCCGGGTGCGGGTGTCCCGCATCGTCCAACACTGTGTCGCCGCGGCGGAACCAGTTGACGTAGAAGATCTTGGGCAGCTTCGCCGCGTCGGCGCGCTTGCCCATGTCGATCCAGTGCTGGAAGTAGTCACCGGCGTGGTAGCCGATGAACGGCAGCATCGACATCGGGTCGCGGCGCACCACCCCGACCTTGCCCTTGGCCGCGGCCGTCGTCTCCGAGGACAGCGTGGCGCCCATGAACACGCCGTGCTGCCAGTCCCGCGACTCCGTCACCAGCGGGATAGTGCTGGCGCGGCGGCCACCGAAGAAGATCGCCGAGATCGGCACGCCCTTCGGGTCCTCGAACTCGGGGGCGATGATCGGGCACTGGCTCATCGGCGTGCAGTACCGCGAGTTCGGGTGGGCGGCGGGCTCGCTGGACTCCGGCGTCCAGTCCCGCTCCTTCCACGACGTGAGATGCGCGGGCGGCTCGCCCATGCCCTCCCACCAGACGTCGCCGTCGTCGGTGAGTGCCACGTTGGTGAATACCGTGTTGCCCCGCTCGATGGTCCGCATCGCGTTCGGGTTGGTGTGCCAGTCGGTGCCCGGCGCCACGCCGAAGAAGCCGTTCTCCGGGTTCACCGCGTACAGCCGGCCGTCGTCGCCGAACCGCAGCCACGCGATGTCGTCGCCGAGTGTCTCCACCTGCCAGCCCGGGATCGTCGGCTCCAGCATCGCCAGGTTCGTCTTGCCGCACGCCGACGGGAACGCGGCCGCGATGTAGTAGACCTTCCGCTCCGGCGAGATCAGCTTCAGGATCAGCATGTGCTCGGCCAGCCAACCCTCGTCCCGGCCGATCGCCGACGCGATGCGCAGCGAGTAGCACTTCTTGCCCAGCAGCGCGTTGCCGCCGTACCCGGAGCCGTAGCTCCAGATCATCCGCTCCTCGGGGAAGTGCGTGATGTACTTCGTGGTGTCGCACGGCCAGGGCACGTCCGCCTGGCCCGGCTCCAGCGGCGCGCCCACCGAGTGCAGGCACGGCACGAAGTCCGCGTCCGCCCCGAACTTCGCCAGCGCCCGGCTGCCCGCCCGGGTCATCACGTGCATCGACACGACGACGTACTCGGAGTCGGTGATCTCCACGCCCAGCATCGGCTTCTCGGCGTCCAGCGGGCCCATGCAGAACGGGACGACGTACATCGTCCGGCCGCGCATGCATCCCCGGTACAGCTCGGTCATGATCGATTTCATCTCGGCCGGGTCCATCCAGTTGTTGGTGGGACCGCAGTCGGCCTCGTCGACCGAGCAGATGAACGTGCGCTCCTCGACCCGCGCGACATCGTCGGGATCGGATGCCGCCCAGAAGGAATTCGGTTTGCCGCGCAACGGAACGAATGTGCCGGCTTCGACCAGTTTCGCGGTGAGCCGCTGCCATTCGGCCGCCGAACCGTCCACCCACACCACCTCGTCGGGGGTGGTCAGTTCGGCGACGTCGCGTACCCACGCCAGTAGTCGTGCGTGGTCGGTCGGTGCCTGGTCGAGACCGGGGATCGTCACAGCTGTCATCGCGCCTCGTCTCCTGACCCGGACGACGACGAATCACACGTTCGGCAGGGCGCACCGAACGCGCGACGTCGTCGTCCGTGAAATGGTCGGCTACGCCCGGGGGCTAATCGGGCGTGCGGGAAATGGGATCTGCCGAGGCTAACCGGCCGGCCTGCGATTCACGCATCCCGATCGTGTCGGTTGGCTCACAACACCGATCAGGGTATCGATCAAGCACCCGCATGCGGTGCGCTGTGTGGGTGAGTCCTGGTGTCCGGCAGCGTCAGTTCTGGCCGCGTCAGTTCTGGCTGATCCACTGGCCGGTGTGCGCGTCGATCCGCACGACGCCCTCCGCGCTGCCGGTCTCGCTGAACGCGCCCGCCCAGCCGCTCTCCGTGCCGGCCCAGTGCTTGTCGTCGGCCAGTTCGCCGACCTGCGCCGACCGCGGGTCCACCGGTGGCGTGAACGGCGTGTCGGACGTGCCGTCCTGCTGGTAGCCGCCGTCCGCCGTGAGGTGACCGTGCTCGACCTCGGTCCACTCGCGGTCGCCGGTGTGGTCGGCGATCTCCACCTGGCCGTCCGGCGTGATCACAGTGGCCACGTCGGCCTGGCCGTCACCGTCGCCGTCGGTGTAGAGCACCGTGTCGCCCTGCGCGTCGTGCACGACGGCGGTGTCCGGTCGGCCGTCGTCGTTCGTGTCCACCGTGGCCGTGCCGGCGCTCACCCGGCCGTCGGCCGTGTCCACCGTGACCGTCCCGCCGTTGCCGCCGCTGTCGCCCGCGTCGGTGTTCGGGTCGCCCGGTGCGGTCGAGCCGTCCGAGCCGTCCGAGCCGTCGTCGATCCAGCGGCCGGTGCCGTCGTCGTAGTGCGCCTGCCGCGTCTCGTCGCCCGCCTGGTCGAACTCGGTGACGGTGTCGGCCGAGCCGTCGTGGTCGGTGTC
>DASZXM010000634.1:0-3326 GCA_035546415.1 Pseudonocardiaceae bacterium | reverse complement strand
GTGCGCGGCGAGGTGCACCTGGGTGGCCGGGTGGCCCGGCACCTGACCCGGCGGATGTCCGGGCCGCGGACCGGCCTGGCCGCGCTGACACCCCGCGAACGGGACATCCTCGCCCTGGTGGCGACGGGCTGTTCGAACAAGGAGATCGCGCACGAACTGACGCTCAGCGAACGCACTGTCCGCACGCACGTCAGCAATGTCCTGGCGAAGCTGCGGCTGTCCTCGCGTACTCAGGCGGTGCTGACCGCGATCCGGGAGGGCCTGGTGCCGCCGCCGGGCGGCGAGTACCCGGTGGCGGGGCCTGTCCACTGTCGAATGACGTAGCCGATGCCCGTCACCGGCGGAAACGGATTCCCGTCATTGGCGGGCGGTACCGGCCGGCCCGGCGGCCTAGTTTCGGTGCGTGGACGTATCCCTGGAGGGCAAGGTCGCCCTGGTCACCGGCGCCGGTCCGAACATCGGCAGCGGCATCGCGCTGGCACTGGCCAAGTACGGCGCGCGGGTCGCGTGCAACGACATCGACCCGGCAGCGGCCGACGCGGCCGTGCGGCGCGTCGAACGCAACGGCGGCACCGCCATCGCGATACCCGGCGACGTGACCGACGAGGAGCAGGTCACGTCCTACATCCGGACCGTCGTGGACACGTGGGGCCACATCGACATCCTGGTGAACAACGCCGCCCTGCTCGGTGGCAGGGGAGTGCTCGACGAGAGCGCCGAGTTCTTCTCCCGCGCCGTGCAGGTCGCCGCGATGGGCAACTTCCTGAACACCAAGTACGTCGGCCGGCACATGGCCGAGCGCGGCATCCGCGGGTCCATCGTGTGCATCTCGTCGTCCAACGGCTGGTCCGGCACCGCGGGTGTCATCGCGTACGCGTTCCACAAGGGAGGCGTCAACAACTTCGTCCGCGCGGCCGCGATGGACCTGGCGCCCTACGGCATCCGCGTCAACAGCTACACGCCCACCGCGCCGACCCCGGACAACCCCGAGCTGATCGCCGAACAGGGGCCGGGTGGGGTGCTGGAACGCGGGCGCCCCAACGGGATCGGCGGTGCCACCGGGAACGAGGAGTGGCGCAGGCCGGCGCGGTGGACCGGTGCCCGGCCGCCGCTGGTGCCGATGGGCACCACCGGCACGCCGACCGACATCGGCCACTGCGTCGCCTGGCTGTGCTCGGACTACGCGCGGCTGATCACCGGTGTCGACCTGGTGGTGGACGGCGGGGCACGGGCCAAGAACTTCGCCTACTCGCCGGCCCCGGCGGCCGACCTGGCCGGCCCGGCCCCGCTGGTCACGCTGGACGTCACCGGCGAACTGGACCGGGAAGTGCGGTGAGGAAGCCGGTCATGACGGCCGCCGAGGCGGTCGCCGACGTGAAGGACGGCGCCGTGCTGCTGGCCGGCGGGTTCGGCGGTTCCGGCTATCCGCTGGAGCTGTTCGAGGCGCTGGCCGACCGGGACGTGCACGGCCTGACGCTGATCTGCAACAACGGCGGCCAGGGCACGGTCGGCGCGGCGCGGCTGGTCATCCAGGGCGCGATCGACCGGCTGGTGTGCACGTACCCGAAGGGCCCGGCCAGCGACGCCGTCCGGGAAGCGGTGGAGTCCGGCCGGATGGAGATGCGGCTGGTGCCGCAGGGCACGCTCGCCGAGGCGATCCGCGCCGGCGGTGCGGGGCTCGGTGGCGTGCTCACCCGCACCGGGTTGGGCACGCGGTTCGCGGAAGGCCGCGACACCGTGACCGTGCGGGGCGTGGAGTACCTGCTGGAGCCTGCGGTGCGCGGTGACGTGGCGTTCGTCCGCGCGCACGAGGCCGACCCGTGGGGCAACCTGCGCTACCGCTACGCGCAGCAGAACTACAACCCGTTCGTCGCGATGGCCGCCGACGTCACCATCGCCTACGTGGACCGGCTCGTCGAGTCCGGTCTGGACCCGATGGGCGTGCACACGCCCGGTGTCTTCGTGGACCGCATCGTGGTGGGGGACTGATGGTCCAGCCGCTGGGACGCGCCCAGATCGCCCGCCGGGTCGCCCGGGACCTGCAGCCGGGCTGGTACGTCAACCTCGGCGTCGGCATTCCGGTGCTGCTGGCCAACTCGCTCGCCGACTCGGACGCGTTCATGCTGCACAGCGAGAACGGCATCCTGGGCATGGGACCGGAACCCGCGCCGGAGGACTGCGACGACGACCTGATCGACGCCGGCAAGCGGTACACCAGTGTGCTGGCCGGGTGCTGTTTCTTCGACTCGTCGCTGTCGTTCGCGATGCTGCGCGGCGGGCACATCGACGCGGCCGTGATCGGCGCCTACCAGGTGTCCGCGCGCGGTGACCTGGCCAACTGGAGCGTGCCCGGGCAGGTCGTCGGTGGTATCGGCGGTGCGGCGGACATCGGGGCGTCGGTGCCCAACGTGTTCGTCACGATGAGCCACACCAGCCGGGACGGCACGCCGAAGATCGTGCCGGAGTGCACGTACCCGCTGACCGCGATCCGGGCGGTCACCCGGATCTACACGGACATCGCGGTGGTGTCGGTGACCCCGGACGGGCTGCGGTTGGACGAGGCGGTCGAGGGCCTGAGCCCGCGGGACGTGCAGGCGGTCACGGGTGCGCCGCTGCGGTGGGACGACGTTCGAGTGCTGACGGTGTGAACGAGTCGGCGATCGTCGGGACCGTGCTGACCACGCTGATCCGCATCGTGGCCGAGGACGACGCGTGCCTGACGGTGCGGTCCTACGACCCGCTGCGCCGCTGCCTGGCACTGGACCTGAGCCGGCGGCCGGGCAGCGGGCCGGACGCGGCGCTGATCCGCGAGTTCGTCGTGGAAGTCCTGTGCTGCCACGGAATCCGATTGGACGAACTGATCGTCGAGGAGGCGGGATGAGGCTGGCCGGCAAGGTCGCTGTGATCACGGGTGCCGGCTCGGGCATCGGCCGGGCGGCCGCGGTGCGGTTCGCCGAGGAGGGCGCGCGGGTCGTCGTCGCGGAACTGGTGGACGAACTGGGCGAACAGACCGAGGCGTTGGTCCGCGAGGCGGGCGGCGCGTGCCGGTTCGTGCCGTGCGACGTGACCGACGAGGACAGCGTGGCCCGCATGATCGACACCGCGACGGCCGAGTTCGGCGGCCTGGACGTCGTCTACAACAACGCGGGTGGCTCCCGGGACGCCGACGGCGCCGTGCACGAAGTGCCGGTGGACGAGTTCTGGCGCACCGTGCGGGTCGACCTGTTCGGCACGTTCCTGGTGTCCCGGTTCGGTGTGCGCGCGATGCTGGAGCGCGGCGGCAGTGTGATCAACACGGCGTCCGCGGCCGGCCTGCTGGGCATCAA
>DASZXM010000633.1:0-6802 GCA_035546415.1 Pseudonocardiaceae bacterium | reverse complement strand
GGTTGTTCGACGACCCGCTGGCGACCGCGTTCGTCGCCGCGGCGCCCGGCGCGTTCCCCGAGGCGAAGCGGCGCTACGACGGCGACCAGCGACAGGTGGGCGCGGCTTTCGGCGTGCACGCGATCATCCGCACCCGGTTCTACGACGACTACCTGCTGGCGGCGTGCTCGACCGGCATCCGACAGGTGGTGCTGGTGGCGGCCGGCCTGGATGCGCGGGCGTTCCGCCTCGGGTGGCCGGACGGTACCCACGTGTTCGAGATGGACCTGCCGGACGTGGTGGCGTTCAAGGAGCGTGTGCTGACCGCCCGGCGGGCGGCACCGCGGTGCCTGCGCACCGTCGTGCCGGTCGACCTGCGCGACGACTGGCCGGAGGCATTGCGCGCGGCTGGTTTCGCGCTCGACCGGCCGACCGCGTGGCTGATGGAGGGCCTGCTCATCTACCTCGGCCCGGCCGACGCCGACCGGCTGCTGACCGGTGTGCACGACCTGTCCGCACCCGGCAGCCAGGTGGCGTTCGAGAGCGGGTCGACGGCAACGGCGGACCTGCTCGCCAAGGCGGCGGCCACACCGGCGATGGCGAAGTACGCGCGGATGTGGCGCGGCGGCCCGGACGGCGACCCCGCGGACTGGCTGCGCGACCACGGTTGGCACCCGACGAAACACAACCTGGGCGACCTGGCCGCCGGCTACGGCCGCCCACTCTCGGCACCGGCCGTCAGCGGTTTCCTGACAGCCACCCGCGAAAGTCCGTGCGCATAGCGTCAGGCCGCCTTGTGCGCCTCGATCAGGAAGCGCGTCGAGTGCGTCACGTACGGGCCGTCCGCGGTGATGCGCTCGTGCATCGCGACGAGCCTGTCGTGGAACTTCTCGACCGTGAAGCCCGGCACGATCCACGGCACCTTGCGCAGGAAGTGCACGACGGCGGCGACGTCGTTGAACACCATGCGCAGCGACACGTCCCGCACGTCGACCACGGTCAGTCCGGCCGCCGTCGCCTCCCGCACGGCGCGCGCCGACGACCGGCTGTCGCCGATCTCGTGCGGGCCCAGCATGAACTCGCTCAGCTCGTAGACGCTGCCCGGCCCGACCTGTTGGGACAGGTACGTGCCACCGGGCCGCAGCACCCGCGCGATCTCCGGCCACAGCACCACCGTCGGATGTCGGCTCACCACGAGATCGAACGTGGCGTCCGGGAACGGCAGGTCGTCCCGGTCGTCGACGTGCACGACCTCGCCGCCCAGCGGGGCGAGGTTGCGGCGGGCGATCTCCAGGTTCGGCGGCCACGACTCGGTGGCGCGCAACAGCCCTGGCGCCTTCGGGATCGAGGCGAGCACCTCTCCCCCACCGGTCTGGATGTCCAGGCCCGCCGTCGCGTCCGCCATCCGTTCGCCGATCAGCCGCGCGTAGCCCCATGGCGGCCGCTCCTCGGTGGCCCGGCCCTCGAACCAGGAGAAGTCCCAGCCCTCGACGGGAACGGCCGCGCCCTCGGCGACCAGCTGCTCGAACGTCATGCGGCGAGTCTGATCACGATCAACGGGTGACGCAAATCGTTTTGCGGGTCACTCCGTTCCCGGTCGCGCCGCCCGCAGCGCGGCCACCTGCCCCTGCCACATCGCCAGCACCTCGGCGCGACCGGGGCGCACCACGTCGAACGTGATGCCGGTGGTGACCGGCATGCCGTCGTGGCTGTCCGACTCCACGGCCCGCACGGCCATCTCGAAGCAGTCCACGGCCGGGTCGGGTGACAACAGTTTCCACGGCACGCCACGGACGTAGCGCACCGAGCCCGGCTCGGCGACGCACAGCAGCACCTCCCGGCCGGTGGCCAGGTTCCTGCCGGTCCGCGTGTTCGGCCACAGTCCGATCCGGACGGTCCGCTCGTCGACGGCCAGCAACTCCCCCGCGCTGAGCATGCTCAGCCGGGGCGCCCCGGACTCGTCGACGGTGATCAGCGGGTAGGCCGGACCGATCTTGGCGTCCAGGTCGGTCCCGTCGAAGGCGCGCACCAGGTCCGGCGGCAGCCGGTCACCGATGAGCGTCGCCATGACCCAGTGCCCGTGTCACGAATGCCATCGTCTCCTCGAAGACCGCCGGTGGGATCCGGTCCGCGCCGGGCCACAGCACCCAGCGCATACCGATCATCTCACCGACCGCCATCAGCGCCCACGCCACCACCTCCGGATCGGCGGGCGCGATCTCGCCGTCGGCCATGGCCGTGCGCAGGCCGTCGACGTACCCGGTGGCGATGGTCGCGTAGTGCCGTTCCAGCAGGGCGGGCGCGACGAACTCGGCCTGCCGGATCACCCGGTACAGCGCGGGGTGCTCGGCCGTGAACCGGAAGAAGCCGGCGAAGCCGCCGCGCTCGGCCTCCTCCCTGGTCGTCGCGCCGCGGGTGCCCTCGGCCATCGCCTGCCGGACCCGGTGGTTCAGGTCGAGCAGGACCTCCTCGAACACGGCCTGCTTCGACTCGAAGTAGAGGTAGAACGTGCCCTGGGCGACACCGGCCGCCTCGGTGATCTTCACGATCGACGCCGCGTGGAAGCCCAGATCGGCGAACACCTGCTCGGCGGCGGCCAGGATGCGCCGCCTGCTGCGGTCACCCTTGCCCGGCTTCGGTCCCGGTCGCCGCCGTGCCTGTGCTGACGTCACGCGCCCATCCGTACCACGCCGGCCAGGAACTCGTCGACCAGCGCGGCGAACTCGGCCGGCCGCTCCAGGTGCGGCGAGTGCCCGCAGCCGGGCAGCACGTGCTCGGTGTAGCGGCCGTAGGAGTCCAGCACCGCGCGGGTCTGGGCGACCATCGGCTGCGCCGGGTAGACGTCCGCACCGGGCCAGCCGGGGACGGCGCCCACCTGGCCGAGGTAGCCCAGGTCGACCAGTGACGTGTCGGACACGATCTGGTCGGCGTCCCCGCGAACCCACAGCACGTCCGGGCCGTCGGCGACGTCGGCGAAGCCGGACAGGTCGCAGTACTTCGGCGAGATCGCGTTGTTCACGCCCCGCTCGCCCGGCGCCGTGCCCGGCCAGTTCGCCGACGCCACGCTGTCGCCCGGGTAGGAGTCGTCGCCGATCGCCAACTCCAGGATGCCGTCGACGAGTGCTTCCTCCACGTCCGGTGCCAGCGCGTACGGCGGGTTGCCGTACAGGTTGGTCAGGACGCGGCGCGGCGACACGGTGTCCTCCGACGTCCGGTCGCCCGCGGAGATGCGCCGCACCATCTCCGGGTTGGCCGTGCCCCCGCCGGAGCCGGCGAAGTCCGGCCAGCACGGCGTGCCGGCCGCGTCCTTCGTGCCGCCGAAGCCGTAGGGCGACATGGGGCTCTCCAGCACGATCGACGCGACGGTGCCCGGATGGTCCATTGTGTACTGGAGGACCACACCGCCGCCGAGCGACCAGCCGAGCAGGTGCACCTCGGCCAGGCCGAGCCCGGTGACGACGGCGTGCACGTCGTCGACGAAGTCACGCACACCGCGCCGCGCGTCCACCGGCGTGGGCGGCGACCCGCCGAAGCCGCGCAGGTCGGGTGCGACGCAGTGCCAGATCGTGCCCAGTTCGGCCATCAGCTCGGCGAAGAACCGCGCGCTGGACACGTTGCCGTGCACCAGCACGAGGGTCGGCGCGTCCGGCGGGCCGGACTCCAGGACGTGCCGGCCGGCGATCTCGGTCGCGCGGACGGAGTCGGGAAGGGACATGGTGTTTCCTTATCCTTTCGCGGGGCTCACGAGGCCAGCCAGCCGCCGACGGTGTGCATGGCGGTGGTCTCCCAGCCGAGCATGAGGTGGTTGTCACCGGCGACCATGGTGGAGCCGGCGACCTTGCCGATTCCGGTCGTGGACTGGCAGGAACTGTCGAACACGACGCCGTCGCTGGGCCCCCGGTTCTCGTTGTAGAAGCCGATCATCGTCGGCGAGCCGCCGCACAGCAGGTACGTCGGCACGGTGGCTGGCGTCGGTGTGGCGCGGATCGTGGCGACCAGCGACCCGGCGTTGATCGCCTGCTGAATACCCTTGCTGGTGCTGACGAACCCGGTGCCGCCGTAATAGGTGGTGTACCAGTCGTCCTGGGTCTCGTCGATGCCGTACGTGCCGTCCCAGCGGGCCAGCATCTGCCGCTGCCCGGTGAAGTACGCGCTGGTGATGGCCAGGTTCGGCTCGGAGTAGATGATGCCGTAGCACATGTAGGACTGGCTGGGCGACGGGCCGTTGAGCGTGCCGCCGCACTGCGGGTAGATCAGCGGGTTGCCCTCGGTGCCGTGCGCGAACGTGTAGTCCAGGCCGCCGTTGGGGTTGCCGATCAGGACGAGTTTCGCCACGTCACCCTGGTAGCCGCGGCCCCAACTGGGCGCGACACCGGCGACGTACATGCGGGCGGCGAACGCTCCCTTGCTCCACGCCACCAGGTCCACCGAGGACACGCCGTCCTCGGTGCGCACCCGGCTCAGCGCGTCCGAGATGGTCTGGGCCCACTCGTAGTTGTCGCCCTGGGTGTCGGCGAAGTCCACGGCGAACACCCGGTAGCCGGCACCGGACAGGTACTGCATGAGACCGGTCGTCGGGCAGGCCAGGACGCCGCACGTGCCGGCACCGCCTGCGGCTGGGTCGCTGTACTCGCGGTCCACGTCGTCACCGGCGCCCATCACCAGCAGCACGGCCGGACCGGTGTTGGTGTGCCAGCCGGGCGCCCGGTACAGCAGGAACTGCGAGCCGGGCGGCTGGGCGCTGCCGAACAGGGTGGCGGCCTCGCCGGTCTGGTTCTGTCGGCCGTCAGCCAGGTAGTGGGTGGCCGGCCACGCGCTGTCGGTGTCGTTCCAGTGTTCGACACTGTCCCAGCCGTGGCTGACACCGTTGGTGGTGCCCAGCAGGCTCAGGGTGCCGACGGCCGCCGCGGCCGGGGTGCCGGCGGTGAGCGTGGCGGCCAGCGCGAACGCGGCGGTCAGGGTGGTCAGGCGTAAGGCTGAGGGCATCGTCGACCTCCGATATGAGAGATGATTCAGGTATTACTATTCGGCCGGGATGGTGTCAACATGGAGCGCGTGCCGGGAGATGGGCTGCACACGGTCGCGCGCTGGGTGAGCGACAGCGCGCGACGCACATCGGACAAGGTGGCCGTCGTGGACGCCGCGGGCGCGACCACGTATCGGGAGTTGGCCGAGCGCGCCGCACGGCTGGCCGGCGTCCTGCGGGCGACGCTGTCCCCCGGTGACCGGGTCGCGACGCTGACCGGCAACTCGACCGACCACGTCGTCGCCCTGCTGGCGTGTGCGCGGGCGCGGCTGGTGCTGGTGCCGCTGTCCTGGCGGCTGGCCGCACCCGAACTGGCGGTGCGACTGGACCACGCCGAGGCCGGCCTGCTGCTCGTCGAACCGGCCAGCTGGGACCTCGCGTCCGAGGTGCTGGGCAGGCTGGCGTCGCCGCCGCCGATGGCCCTGCTGGGCGCGATCGAGGCCGGTGACCCGGTCGGGTGCACCGACCCGGTGCACGACGACGACCCGCTGCTGATGCTGTACACGAGCGGCACGTCGGGGCGGCCGAAAGGCGTGGTGCTCAGCCACGCCAACTGTTTCTGGACCAACCTCGGCCTGTCCCGGGTGGTCGGGATCGGCGCCGACGACGTCGTTCTGGCCGTACTGCCGCAGTTTCACGTCGGCGGGTGGAACGTGCAGCCGCTGCTGGCGCTGTGGGTCGGCGCGACGGTACTGCTGGAGCGGACGTTCGACGCCGGCCGCGTGCTGCGGCTGATCGCCGAACACCGGGTCACGACGATGATGGGCGTGCCGGCCAACTACCTGTTCCTGGCCGAGCACCCGGACTTCCCGTCGATCGACCTGACCAGCCTGCGCACGGCGGTCGTCGGTGGCGCGCCGATGCCCGAGCCGCTGTTGCGCACGTGGCACGCCAGGGGCGTCGACCTCGTGCAGGGCTACGGCCTGACCGAGGCGGCGCCGAACGTGCTGTGCCTGCCCGGCGCGGCCGCGTTGGACCGGCTCGGTTTCGCCGGCCTGCCCTACCCGTACGTCGAGGTGGCCGTCGCCGATCCGGAAACCGGTGCGGTCCTCGACGGCCCCGGTCGGGGTGAGCTGCTGGTGCGGGGGCCGAACGTGTTCACCGGCTACTGGCGCGACCCCGAGGCCACGGCGCGGGCGCTGCGGGACGGCTGGCTGCACACCGGTGACGTGGTGTTCCGGGACGCCGAGGGCTACCACCGGATACTGGACCGGGTGGACGACATGTTCGTGTCCGGTGGGGAGAACGTCTCGCCGGCCGAGGTGGAGAACGTGCTGTACGGCCATCCCGCCGTCGCCGAGGCGGCTGTCGTGGGTGTGCCGGACGCGCGCTGGGGGCAGGTCGGGCGGGCGTTCGTGGTCGTCCGGCCGGGCGCGGACGTGGCCGCCGACGAACTGCTCGACCACTGCCGGGGCGAACTGGCCCGCTACAAGGTGCCCCGGGAGATCCGGTTCGTCGACGGCCTGCCACATTCGGCGGTGGGCAAGCTCGTGCGCAGGAACCTACGACAGGAGGGATGACACACGTGAGGGAAACCGGCTCGCTGCGGGGAAAGCGTGCTCTGGTGACGGGTGCGGCGAGCGGCATCGGCGCCGCGTGCGCGCGGGCGCTGGCCGCGGCGGGTGCCACCGTGGTCGCAGCTGACGTCGACGAGCGCGGCGCCGCCGCGATCGCGCACGAGGTCGGCGGCGAGCCGTGGGCGGTGGACCTGACCGACCGTGCCGCACTGGCCGATCTGCGGCTGGACGTGGACGTGCTGGTCAACAACGCCGGCATCCAGCACGTGGCGCCGATCGA
>DASZXM010000632.1:0-3294 GCA_035546415.1 Pseudonocardiaceae bacterium | reverse complement strand
CCCCCCCCCACCACCGCTCCCCCTGGTTCTGGGGTCAGGCCGCGCGCAGTGCCTGGCGCAGCTTGACCCGGGCACCGGTGCGCAGCACGGCGTTGCGGTAGATCCGCGCGGCGCCCCAGATCAACGCCGGAATGAGCGCGGCCACCACGACCACGGCCAGGACCGCTTCCCAGCCGGGCACGCCACCCATGGCCAGTCGCATCGGCATCAGCACCGGCGCGAACACCGGCACCACCGACAACACCTCGATCAGGTGGCTGCCCGGGTCGGCCGGCAGGATGGAACTGCCCAGGACGTACCCGGCGATCAGGAACATCGTCGCCGGTGCGACGACACCGGCCACGTCCTCCTGCCGGGACACCAACGCGCCCAGGCCGGCGAACACGACGGCGTACATGAAGAACCCCAGCAGGTACCAGGCGATCAGCCACGCGACCGTGCCGAACGCGGCGGTCACCGAGATCGTCAGGACCTTCGTGGCCAGACCGGCCACCACGCCGGCGACCCCGATGGCCAGGATCTGGATCAACCCGACCGCGCCGATGCCCAGGACCTTGCCGGCCATCAGCTGCCACGGGCGGATCGTGGCCAGCAGCAGCTCCACCACCCGGCTGGACTTCTCCTCCACCACGCCCTGGGCGACCGACTGGCCGTTGAGCAGCAGCGAGATGTAGATCAGGATGCCGGCGATGATGCCCAGGATCAGCTGCTGCGTCTGGTACGGGAAGGGCTGTTCCAGCGGGCTGACCGTGGCCGTGGCACCGGACGCGGCCGACAGCACCTGCGCCGGGTCGCCACCCAGCTGGGTGATCTGCCGGTCCAGGGCCAGCTGCGCGGCCAGCACGTTGAACACGTTCTTCAGCTTCGCGTCGATGTCCTTCTTCACCACGACCGTGATGTGTCCGCCGGACACGGTGAACATCGCGTCCAGTGTCCCGTCGGACACCTGGTCGCGGCCGGTGGCCTCGTCGGGCACGGCCTGGGTGTGCACGGACTGCCCGACACTGGTCGCGACCGCCGACAGCTGCGCGGCGACGGCCTTGTCCGGTGCCAGGTAGCCCACGGCGTCACCGCTGTTGGTCCCGGACAGCAGTTTGATCACGACGCACAGGGCGACCACGATCAGCACCATCACGGCCGTGGTGATGCGAAACGCCTTGGACCGCAACCGCACCCGGATCTCCCGGCCGGCGATCAACCCGATCGCGGCCCGGTTGTCCGACCGGATGCCCGTCGGCGCGTTCATGCCGCCCTCCCCTCGACCTGGTCGGCACCGGTGTGGTCGGTGACGACCTCACGGAACAGTTCGGTCAGCGACGGTCGCCGCCGCGCGAACTCGTGCACCGGCCCGGTGGCCAGCGCGGCACGCAGCACCGTCTGGTCGTCGGCACCCGGTTGCAGCGCCAGCACCGTGCGCCGCCCCTCCCTGGCACGCACGGTCACCCCGGGCAGGTGGTCGGCCCACCCGTCCGGGGCGGACGGGGCGTCCACGACGACCTCGTCGACACCGCCGGCACGCAGTTCGTCGATCGCGCCGCAGGCCACCATCTGCCCGGAACGCACGATCCCGACCCGGTCGCACAGCCGTTCCACCAGGTCCAGTTGGTGGCTGGAGAACACGGTGGGCACCCCGTGGGCGCACTTCTCGATCAGCACCTGGCTCATCACGTCCACCGCGACCGGGTCCAGCCCGGAGAACGGCTCGTCCAGCACCAGGATCGTCGGGTCGTGCACCAGCGCGGCCGCCAGCTGCACGCGCTGCTGGTTGCCCAGGCTCAGTTTCTGCACCTCGTCGTCGCGGCGGGCGGCCACCCCCAGCCGTTCCAGCCACCGGTCCACCGACGCCGCGGCCGCCCGCGCGGTCATGCCGTGCAGGCGGGCCAGGTAGACCAGCTGCTCGGCGACCTTCATCCGCGGGTACAGGCCACGTTCCTCGGGCATGTACCCGATGTGCCGGCGGGTGTCCAAATCGACCGGCCGGCCGTCCCACCGGACCTCGCCGGCGTCGGCGGACAACACGCCCAACGCGATGCGCATGGTCGTGGTCTTGCCGGCACCGTTGCTGCCGACGAACCCGAACAGTTCCCCCGGCCGCACCTCGAACGTCATGTCCTGCAGCGCGACCACGTCGCCGTACCGCTTGCAGACGTGGTCGATCTCCAGTCCTCTCATCGCTGTCGCTCCCCTCGTGTGCGCCGCCCGTCCCGGGCGCCGCGCCGCCAGCATGGCATAAAGTGATATCACTATGCTAGTGTTTGGTGGAATCGATCGAACAGGACGGTGGCGACCATGGTGACCGAACAGGCCAACACCCACCCGGCGGACGCGGCCCCCGACATGCCCGCGCCGACCGTGCGCGAACGCGAGGTCGCCGGCACGCCCGGCGCTACCATGCTGGTCGGCGGCCTGGTCGGCGTGCTGATCGGGATCGCCCTGCTGGGCACCGGCATCGGCCTGGCCTCCGGTGGCAGCACCGGTGTCGGCGTGACCCTTCTGCTGCTGGGCGTCCTGCTGCTGATCGCCTCGCTGATCACCCTCACCGGCCTGACCTCCGTGCTGCCCGGCCAGGCCCGCGTGGTGCAGTTGTTCGGCCGCTACGTCGCCACCTGCCGCACCCCCGGGCTGCGCTGGTTCAACCCGTTCACCCGCCGCCGCCGCGTGTCCACCCGCATCCGCAACCACGAGACGGCCGTGACGAAGGTCAACGACGCCGACGGCAACCCGATCGAGATCGCCGCCGTCGTCGTCTGGCAGGTCCGCGACACCGCCCGCGCACTGTACGAAGTGGACGACTTCGTCGCGTTCGTCAACACCCAGACCGAAACCGCCGTCCGGCACATCGCCACCAGCTACCCCTACGACGCGCACGGCGACGGCCAACTGTCCCTGCGCGACAACTCCGAGGAGATCACCGAACAGCTGTCCGTGGAGATCGCCGCGCGCGTGGAGTCCGCTGGCGTGCACATCGTCGAGTCCCGGCTCACGCGCCTGGCCTACGCCGCCGAGATCGCCCAGGCGATGCTGCGCCGCCAACAGGCCAACGCGATCGTCGCCGCCCGCACCCGCATCGTCGAAGGCGCCGTGGGCATGGTGCAACTGGCCCTGGACCGGCTGGTGGCCAACGACGTCGTGGAACTGGACGAGGAACGCAAGGCCGCCATGGTGTCCAACCTGCTGGTCGTGCTGTGCGGCGACCGCGACACCCAGCCCATCGTCAACACCGGTTCCCTCTACCAGTAACCCGTGGCCGGCACACGCAAGGGCATTCTGCTGCGGCTGGACCCCGCCGTGCAC
>DASZXM010000631.1:0-18184 GCA_035546415.1 Pseudonocardiaceae bacterium | reverse complement strand
ACATCGCGGCCGCCGACCGCTCGTCGATCTCCACCCAGTCGAACTCGCCGGACTGCCCGGCCAGCAGGTCCGTGTAGTCGTGCACCGTCACGCCGGCCGGAGCCGTGACCGCCGACGGGTCGCCGCCGACCACGATCACGTGCCGCACGTGCTCGAACGTCGGGAGCAGCGGGTTGAACAGCGGCAGCAGGCTCGCGTCGACCAGGATCACGCTGTCCTGCGCGTGGTTGGCGATGTAGGTCAGCTGGTCGGGGAACAGCCGGATGTTCAACGGGTGCAGCACCGCGCCCATCGCCGGCACCGCCAGGTAGACCGCCAGATGCTCGGCGTTGTTCCACATGAACGTGCCGACCCGGTCGTCACCGGACACGCCCAGCGTCCGCAGCGCGTTCGCCAGCCGGGCCGCCTCCGCGCCCAGTTCCGCGTAACTGCTCCGCCTGCCGGACTCGCCGGTCCACGTGACGACCTCGCTGCCGCCGTGCACGCTCGTGCCGTATCGGACCAGCTGGGCGATGGACAGTGGTCCGTCCTGCATGGTGCTCAACATGGCATCGGACTCCTTCGCGTCGCTGCGGGTTACCGGCCAGTTTGGTACGTTGCCGGGCGATCCGCGAGGCCCCGCGCGTTATCCGACCAGGTTGTTACGCATTTCGTTCAATTTGGACAGCAGCAGCTGACGGCTGGCCGGGGCGGACACGATCCACCGCTCGCCGGGCTGACCGTGCGACAGCTGCGTCATCCACCTGCCCTGCTGGGTGTCCACATAGATCACCGGGTTCTCGCAGCGCCGCCGCTCGCCGCTGCGCATCCGGGCCGCGACGTACAGTTCGCCACCGCCGGTGCGCGGCTGGTCCATCGCGGTCAGCAGGTCCTTCGCGTCCTCCGCCATCGAGGCGCGCGGGAAGATATCGAACGCCGACGCCGGCAGCGGCTTGCTCGCACCCGGCGCGGCGTGCATGCGGTCCGCGACCAGTTCCCGCACCTCGTGCTCCGGCAGGTTCACCGAGCGGCCGCGCGCCGCCGGCACCGAGGGCAGGTGTCCGACCAGGGTCTCCGCCATACCCTCGGCCCGCGCCGGCTCCAGGTGCACGGCCTGCCGGTCGCGCACGACCAGCACGGCATCCGTGCCGATCGCCGCGACCAGCACCGCGATGCTGACGTCGCCGCGCTCCGGGTCGGTGTAGGAGATCCAGCCGTAGTACTCCATCGCCGGTCTGGCCAGCAGGTTCAGCGTGTCGCGCAGGTCGGGGTGCAGGTCGCGGCCGGCCAACAGGCCCTTCTGCGCCAGTTCGCCGGTCGCGCCCTGCAGCGCCTCCCGGCCGGCGTCGTCGTCCCGCCACACCGGCGTGTCCACGAGGACGTTGTGCAGGTCGCCCAGGTTCTCCCGCTCCCACACCGTCGCCAGGGTGTCCAACGACAACGTCACCCTCTGGTACAGCACGACCCATCCACCCCGCTCATGACACTGACCGCGGGCACATGCCACGCGGTCAGCATCGTATTGTCCGTTTGCGTCCGAAGTGCGGTTACTCGCCCAGTACCGGGGGAACAGTCAGCTGATCCGACCCGAACAGGGCATCGGGGTCGGCTTCCTGCAGGTACTCGGCGGTCTTGTGCTCCTTGTCCTCCTCGCCCTTGGCGCCGCGGCCACCGGGGACCATGCCCCCGGGTCCGCCGGCCGCACCAGGACCACCGGGCATACCGAGCATGCCGCCCGGCCGGACCAGGGCCTCCTCGCCGGGGGCGAGGGCGCCCGGACCACCGCTGGCACCGGTACCGCCGGGACCGCCCGGCCCACCGGAACCGAACCCGGGACGGTAGCCGCCCGAGTTGCCCAGGCCACCGCCGCCGGGGCCACCGCCGAACGGACCGCCACCGGCCTCGGTGAAGGCGTTGGGACCGCCGACACCGCCCGGGGGAATGGCCCCGCTGCGGTACTCCTCGTCCTGCTGCTGGTTCGGGCCGCCGCCGAAGCCGGGGCCACCCGGGTAGTACGTCTCGTCGCCGGGACCGTTGCTGTACGGGCCGCCGAGCCCACCGGGGAAGCCCGGTTCGCCGTAGCCCGGACCGCCGTAGCCGGGACCGCCGCCACCGGGGTAGTAGTCCGACGGCGTGGTGGTCAGGTTGGTCCCGCCGGGTGGGGCCTCCCACACGCCGCCACCGCCACCGGGGCTCACCCGGGTGCCGGGACCGCTGCCACCGCCCGGGTTTGCCCCGGTCGGCGTGGCGTATCCGGCGCCGATGCCGCTGGGCCGCGTGTACGACGCACCGGACGAGCCGCTGCCACCCGGGACGACCGGGCCGGTGCTCCACGTCGCGCCGCCGGTCGAGCCGGTCGGGCCGACGACCGTGATGGTCGGGTGCGGGTCCGGGAGCGTGTCGAACGACGTCGGCATCTGCGCCGCGTTCGACTGGCTCTGGCTGCTGTAGGTGTTGTAGACCTGGATGTTGTGCTGGCCGGCCGCGTTGTAGTTGCTGATCTGCTGGTCCAGCGGCGTGTTCACACCCAGGGCCGAGACCATCTCGTTGACCATGTTGTTCTGCGGCGCCGAGTTGGACATCGGCACCACGCTGTTGTACGCCGTGCCGAACGCGCTCACCTGGTTGTGCATGGCGCCGGACGCCTGCGTCAGCGCCGAACTGGCCGTCTCGGCGGAGCTGGCCAGCGGCGCGGCACCGGACACGGCCTCCTCGGACGCGTTGCCCTGCCACGCCGCGTTCATCTTCGCGTTCAGCTTGCTGATCTGGTCGTTGAGCTGGCTCTGCATGTTCGCCTGCTCACCGGTGACCTGACCGTTGACCGAGAACCCGGTCGAACCCCGGCCGCCCCTGATCCGGTGGTAGATGTCCGGGGCCGTGTACGAAGTACCCATCACCCATTCCCTTTCGCGGGCCCAAGCGCGCCGTCGTCCGTTGCCGGACGACGCGGCGGCTTACGCCTCCAGGCTCCTGGCCGCATCGGCGTGGGTCTGCTCGTTGGTCATGTAGTTGTTGTAAGCCGTGGTGAGCTTGTCGTGCATGCCCTGCGCGTACGCCAGCGCGCTGGCCAGGTAGTCCTGGTAGGCCTGGTTGGTGGCGTGCGCGGCCTTGGACACCGTCGAGCTCGCGTTCTCGTTGCCCGGCTCCATCTGAGTGGGGCTGTCCGGGGTCCGCGTGTGAGTCGTGTGCTTGCCGCTGGACAGTGTGTGGATCACGTCCTGCCAGCCGTCGATCACCGACTTCAGCTCGTCCGGGTGGAACTTGTAGCTACCACCGCCCACGTCGGTGAACGTGCCTGCGGCGAGTACCGCGGCTTCGGCGGCGGCGATCATCTCGACCCCGGCCATGCCGGCAACCGCACCGACCGCGGCGACATCCTGCATCGGCAGTTGGTCGGCCATCACTGGCTCCCCTCGTGTGTGTGAGCTCCCCTTCGTGCTGGCCGCGTCACCGCAGGCCAGTGCCCGGGCTCAGAGTAGCGCGTCGCCGTGCCACTGTGGAGTGAGACGGAAACATCGGGTAGTTGGTTCCAGTGCACCTAGGATTTCCCCGATCTCATTGTCGCGGTGGCGCTGTCCGCGATTTGCTGGGCCACTGAACAGGGATTCTGGTAATGCGCCTGGTCAGGGCCGATCTGCACGGACGCCGCGTATTCGACCTGATCGGTGGCACCCAGGTAGATGGTGCAGCTACCGTCCGTGTTCTGGGACGGCTCGGTGGCCGCCGGCACGCCGTCCACGTCGGGCAGCCGTCGCATCGCCCCCGGGCCGGCGTTGTAATAGGCGTTGGCCAACCCGGGCGGCTCGCCCGGGTTGAACTTGACGTTGAAGCCGATGCCGTAGATCACGTTGTACTGGATGGTCCACTGGCAGATGTTGCCCAGGTCGCTGACCTGCACCTCGCCCGGCGCCGTGATGCCGATCGCGTGCTGCTGCGCGGTCGTCAGCGTCGTGCACGGGTTGTGCTGCCATTTCGCGGTGTCCAGCGGCGTGGTGACCTTGGGCGCGCCGTAGTCGCCCGCCTGGCTCGGGGTGGCCGGCGTGCTGCCGGTGGCGGCCGGCCCGGTGGGGGCGGCACCGCCACCGGCGGGCGAGGCGCTGCCCTGCGTCGACGTGGTGCAGCCGACCGCCAGCAGGCAGCCGAACACGACGACGATCAGCGCTCTTGATCGCACGCGGCCACGGTATCGGATGAACCGGTCAGTGCGCGGCGATATCGGCCAGCCGTGCGGCGAGATCGGCCTGCGTCGCTCGCCACACCTGGGTGCCCAGGGAGATCCGGGCCACGCCCAGTCGGGCGTAGTCGGCGATGGACGTGCCGGGCAGTCCCATCACGTTCACGTTCGCCGGTGCGACGGCGGCCGTGAACTCGCCGACCACCTCGGGGTCGCGCACCAGGATGGGATAGACGCAGTCGGCGCCTGCCGCCAGGTACGCCCGGGCCCGCTCGACCGCGTCCGGCAGCACGGCGCGTTCGTCGGTGCCCTGCTGGGCGCGCACGAACGCGTCCACCCGGGCGTTGATCACCAGCGCGTCCCCGGCCGCCGCCCGCACGGCGGCGATGAAGTCGGCCTGGCGTGCCGGGTCGCCGAGGGTGTGGGTGCTGTGGTCGGTGTCCTCCAGGTTGCACCCGGCGATCCCCGCGTCCAGCAGCCGGGCCGCCAGTTCGGCCGGCGGCAGGCCGTAGCCCGCCTCGGCGTCGACGGTCACCGGGAGCGCCACGGCCCTGGCGATGCGGGCGGCGACGGCCAGCATCTCGGCGGCGGGCGCGTCCTGGCCGTCGCGGTGGCCGAGCGACTCGGCGACAGCGCCGCTGCTGGTCGCGACGGCGTCGAAACCGGCGGCCTCGACCAGCTTCGCACCGGCCGCGTCCCAGATGTTGGCCAGCACCAACGGTTTACCCGGGCGATGGAGCTGGCGCAGGGCCTCTGCCTTGGTACTCACCGGCGCGCCGGTAGCGGAGTGCGGCCGGTGACGCCGAAGCGGTTGAACGTGTTGATCACCGCGATCGCCCACACGATCACCGTCAGCTGGCGCTCGGTGAACAGTTCGGCGGCACGGTCGTACACGTCGTCGGGCACGTCCCGGTGTTCGGCGAGCGTGGTCATCGACTCGGTCAGTGCCAGGGCGGCGCGTTCCTGTTCGGTGAACAGTCCCGTCGATCCCGTCTCCCGCCATGCCGGCAGCACGAACAGGCGCCGCTCGTCCTCGCCGAGTTCGCGGGCGTCGCGTGAGTGCATGTCCAGGCAGTAGGCGCAGCCGTTCAGCTGTGACGCCCGGACCTTGACCAGTTCGATGAGCTTCGCGTCGATGCCGGCGTCGGCGGCCGCGGCCTCGACGGTCTTGTGCAGGCCGAGCAGCTGCTCGAACGCCTCGGGAAAGGCACGGCTGACGGCCGCGTCCCGGTTCGGATTGCGCATATCGGTCACCTGTCCACCGTATGCCCGAACTGGTCCACGGGTATGGTCCAGTGGCGTGGCTGATGAGTGGTCCAGTTCTGGCCTGGACATCCACCTGGACTGGGCGCACGGCCACGGCCAGGGCCTGGCCGACGCGATCCGGCACGCGGTGCGCGAGGGCCGGCTGGCCGCCGGCACCGTCCTGCCGTCGACCCGCGCGTTGGCCGCGGACCTCGGTGTCGCACGCGGCACGGTGACCCGGGCGTACGCCGAACTGGCCGCCGAGGGCTACCTGCGCAGCCGCCAGGGGGCGCCGACGGTGGTGGCGGCGCTGTCCCGGCCGGTCGCCGCACCCGTCCCGGAGGAACCGAGTGCTCCGGGGTGGCGGTGGAACCTGATGCCGGGCCGGCCGGACCTCACCCTGTTCCCGCGCACGGAGTGGCTGGCCGCCACCCGCCGCGCCCTGGCGGCGATGCCAGCGGCCGACCTCGGCTACGGCAACGCGCTGGGCCACGTCACGCTGCGCCGGGCGCTGGCCGACTACCTGGGCCGGGCGCGCGGTGTCGTCACGTCGCCGTCCCGGGTGGCGGTGTGCGCCGGGTACAGCCAGGCGCTCGGCGTGCTCGCGACGGCGCTGCGGGCCGCCGGCGCGCGGTCGGTCGTGTTCGAGGACCCGTCGCTGCCCGAGTGCCGCCGGGTGGTCCGCAACGCCGGGCTGGACACGGTCGGCGTGCCGGTGGACGAGCACGGCATCCGCGTCGACGTCCTGGCGGGCCTGCTGACCGGCCCGGACCGGCCGGCGGCGGTGGTCGTCACGCCCGCCCACCAGTACCCGTTGGGCGCGACGCTGCACCCGCACCGCAGGACCGAACTCGTCCAGCTGGCCCGGGACACCGGCACGCTGGTGGTCGAGGACGACTACGACGGCGAGTTCCGCTTCGACCGGCAGCCGGTCGGCGCGCTACAGGCGATGGCGCCGGACGTCGTCGCGTACGCCGGCACGGCGAGCAAGACGCTCGCGCCGGGCCTGCGGCTGTCCTGGCTGGTGCTGCCCGACCACCTCGTCGAACCGGTGCGCACCGCCAAGTTCTTCGCCGACCGGCACAACGGCGTCATCGAGCAGTTGACGTTCGCCGAACTGCTGACGGCCGGCCACTACGACCAGCACGTGCGTCGCTGTCGCACCCGGTACCGGCGGCGTCGGGACCGGCTGGTCGCCGTGCTCGGCGATCGGCTGGCGCCGGCCGGCATCGCGGCCGGCCTGCACATGGTGGTGCTGCTCGCCGAGCCCGAGTCGGACGTACTGGCGCGGGCGGCGCGCGCGTCGGTGCTGGTGGAGGGCCTGGGCCGGTGCTGGATGGAGGAGGGCGAGCACCCGGGTGGCGTCGTGGTCGGCTACGCGGCACCGCCGGAGCACGCGTTCGGGCCGGCGCTGCGGGCGTTGGCGGAGGTCCTGGCGGGGTAAAGAAGGGTCACGGTAGTGCGACCCTTGCCACGTCGAGGTGGTTACTCGCTGGTAACGTGGCGTACTCTCCGAGGAATTCGCGCAGCGGAGTCCCCACAGTGAGGACCGGAGGATTCGTGATACTTCGACTAGTGCTCGGCCTGCTGATCACCGTGGTCGGCCTCGCCATCGCCGGTCGCAGGGTGGTGTGGCTCTACCGGCTCATCTCCTCGGGACAGCCGGTCAGCGGGCGGATCAAGGAACTGCGCACCCGGCTGGGAACCGAGGTCGCCGAGGTCGCCGGGCAGCGCAAGCTGCTCAAGTGGACCGGACCCGGCCTGGCGCACTTCTTCACCATGTGGGGCTTCATCATCCTGGGCTTCACGGTGGTCGAGACGTGGGGCGCGCTGTTCGACCGCGACTTCGCGTTCTGGTGGTTCGGTCACGCCCGCTGGCTGGGCTTCCTGGAGGACTTCTTCATCGTCGCCGTGATCGTGGCGATCGTCGCGTTCGCGATCATGCGCTACCGGCAGGCACCGGAGCGGCGCAACCGGCAGTCACGGTTCTACGGTTCGCACACCGGCGCCGCGTGGGCGGTGCTGTGGATGATCCTCGCGGTCGTCGTGACCCTGTTGATCGCGCGCTCGGCGCAGTTCGTCACAGGCCACTTCCCGTACGGTCGCAGCGGCTGGCCGTTCGCGTCATGGCTGGTGGCGCACGCCCTGTCGCCGCTGGGCACGACCGTCAACGGCGTGCTGGAGACGACGTTCCTGCTGCTGAACATCGCGGTCATCATGACGTTCCTGGTGATCGTCGTGTACTCCAAGCACCTGCACATCGCGCTGGCACCGCTGAACGTCGGCGCGAAGCGACTGCCCGACGGCCTCGGCCCGCTGCTGCCGATGGAGTCGAAGGGCAAGCCGATCGACTTCGAGGACCCGGACGAGGACGACATCTTCGGCCGCGGCAAGGTCGAGGACTTCACCTGGAAGGGCATGCTGGACTTCGCGACCTGCACGGAGTGCGGCCGCTGCCAGAGCCAGTGCCCGGCGTGGAACACCGGCAAGCCGCTGTCGCCGAAGCTGGTCATCATGGACCTGCGCGACCACCTGTTCGCGAAGGCGCCCTACATCATCGGCGGCCAGGACGCCCCGGAGGACGGCACGATCAACGTCGACGCCGACGCGCGGCACGGCGTGCCGGAGTCCGGTTTCGGCCGGGTCACCGGGTCCGGCGCGGAGCAGGCCATGCGGCCGCTGGTGGGCACGGCGGAGGAGTTCGGCGTCATCGACCCGGACGTGCTGTGGTCGTGCACGACGTGCGGCGCGTGCGTCGAGCAGTGCCCGGTGGACATCGAGCACGTCGACCACATCGTGGACATGCGCCGCTACCAGACGATGATCGAGTCGAGCTTCCCGTCCGAGCTCGGTGGCATGTTCAAGAACCTGGAGACCAAGGGCAACCCGTGGGGCCAGAACGCCCGTGACCGTCTGGAGTGGACGAAGGGTCTGGACTTCGAGGTGCCGGTGTTCGACGGCGAACTGGGCGACGACGTCGAGTACCTGTTCTGGGTGGGCTGCGCGGGCGCGTTCGAGGACAAGGCGAAGCGCACCACGCAGGCCGTCGCGGAGCTGCTGCACATCGCGGGCGTGAACTACACGGTGCTCGGCCCCGAGGAGACGTGCACCGGCGACCCGGCCCGCCGGGCCGGCAACGAGTTCCTGTTCCAGATGCTCGCGCAGCAGAACGTGGAGATCCTGAACACGCTGTTCGAGGGCCGGGAGCTGCTGAAGCGCAAGATCGTCGTGACGTGCCCGCACTGCTTCAACACGCTGGCCAACGAATACCCGCAGATCGGCGGCGACTACGAGGTCGTCCACCACACGCAGCTGCTGAACCGGTTGGTGCGGGAGCGCAAGCTGGTGCCGGTGGCGCCGGTCGCCGAGGACGTCACCTACCACGACCCGTGCTACCTGGGCCGGCACAACAAGGTGTACGACGCGCCGCGCGAGCTGGTCGGCGCCGCGGGCGCGGCGCTGCGCGAGATGCCCAGGCACGCCGACCGGTCGTTCTGCTGCGGTGCCGGTGGCGCCCGCATGTGGATGGAGGAGCGGATCGGCAAGCAGATCAACCTGGAGCGGACCGACGAGGCACTCGGCACGGCGCCCAGCAAGATCGCGACCGGCTGCCCGTTCTGCCGGGTGATGATGACCGACGGCCTCACGCAGCGGCAGAACGAGGGCGTGGCAAAGGAACACATCCAGGTGATGGACGTGGCCCAGCTGCTGCTCACGGCCGTGAAGCGCGGCGACACGGCGGAGCCGGAACCGGCGGTCGACTTATCACCTTCGCGTGATCGACTCGGAAAGGGGTGCCCGATCCAGGACGGATCGGGCACCCTGTCGGTCGTGTTGACAAGTACCCTGGGAGCCGAGGAGGTGGTGGTCGTGGCCGCACCAGCGATGCCGTCCCGGTTCGACCCGCTCATCGAGCTGCATGGGTTGTGGACGACCGAGCTGGCCGAACGCTACCTGCCGATTGAAGGTGCGCCGCCGGCCAAATACGAGTGCCTGGACGGTAACCTGATCATGAGTCCCGGTGAGGGCAGCGCCAACAGCTACGCCGCGCTGGAACTGGGCGCGTTGCTTCGCGAGCCGGCCCGCAAGGCTGGCTTCGTCGCCTATTCCAGCGTGAACATGCGCTTCAGCGACCAGCGGTGGATCGAGCCCGACCTGACCGTGCTGCGCAAGCCGGTCAAGAACGTCACGTGGGTGCCGGCCAAATTGGTGTTGATGCCGATCGAGTTCGTCTCGAAGTCGAGCGTGCGCAACGACCGGATCAACAAGCCGTTGCTGTGCGAGTCGGCGGGCGTGCCCTACTTCCTGCGCGTCGAGATCACCGATCACGAGGCGCACCTGGAGTTGCTGCGGCTGGACGACAGCAGCCGGTACGTCGTGCACGCGAAGGCGCTGGCGGGCCAGGAGTTCCGCACCGAACAGCCGTTCCCGATGTCGTTCGACCCGGCGGTCCTGCTGGAGCCCTAACCGCTGACCAGCGGTGCGAGGTAGCGGCGGGCCGTGGCCCTGGCCTCGTCGTCCGTGCGCAGCGGGAGCACGGTGTCCGGCGTCAGTACCAGTGAGATGCACAGGCGGACCAGGATCTCCGCGGCCTCCTCGGGTCGGCTGGTGCGGGCCTCCGGGCAGTCCAGGTACTGCTGCAGCAGGAACTCGCGCATGACCGCCATCGCCGGTGCGGCGCCGGTGGTGAGGAACGGGATCGCCACATCCGGTTCGCAGTCCAGCATGCGTTGCAGCAGCGGCTGGGTGCGGGCGATGCGCAGGCCGACGACGAAACCCTCGACCAACCGGTCGGCCAGGTTGGGCAGGCGGCGCACCGCCACCGCGATCTCGGCGAAGAAACGGCGGGTCTCGCGCACCAGGACGGCCTGGACCAGTTCGTCGCGCGTGGCGAACCTGCGGTACAGCGTGGCCCGGCCGATGCCGGCCCGCCGCACCACGTCGTCGATGCTGGTCCGGCGGAAGCCGTGGGCCAGGTACTCGGCCAGTGCCGCGTCGAGGATGCGGACACCGACGTCGTCGGTCTCCGGCTCGTCCAGGATCTCGGTCAACAGGACCGCGGCTGTCATGGTCATCGCCTTGCCACAGTAGCAAGCCGATGGGAATTCCAGCTGTCCGGAAATGTTCAGCCGGCGCTGTCGGCCAGTTCGATGATGTTCACCAGCGTGCCGGACAGCAGCGCGTGCACCTGTTGTCTGGTCAGCGTCTTCCTGGTCAGCCACTCCCGGGTCGCCGACTTCGCCATGCCGCTGAACGCCCTGATCATCGCCAGCAGCACCTCGCGGCCCTCGGTGATGTCGCCCAGGCCGACGGTGTCCAGCATGCGGACAGCCGCGATCTCGTCGGCCTCCCGCATGATCTGTTCGACGTCCGGGTCGCGGCCGTAGCCGCCGGTGCCGACGGTGGCCAGCCACATCGCCTTGTTCCGCTCGATGACGCCGAGGAACCGGTCGATGCTGGCCGCCACGCGTTGTTCGACCGTACCGTGCGCGAGTTTCTCCACCGCGAACTCGGGCACGAACATGAGTTCCCGCACGACTTCCAGGTACAGCTCGCGTTTCGTGCCGAAGTAGTGGTTGATCAGGCCGCGGGCGACACCGCTCTGTCGGGCCAGTTCCGTCGTGGACACCGCTTCGTAGTGCCGTTCACCGAACAGCCGCCGGGCGCAGGCCAGGATCTGGGCGCGGCGCTCGTCCGGTTCGAGCCGGCGCCAGCGCGGTGCTGACTCAAGCGTCATGACGTGCCTCCCGCCACGGAAGGTAGTCGGGCAGATCGGTGCTCACCCGGCCGGGGAACGACGGGGAGCGTTTCTGCAAGAAGGAAAGTATGCCTTCGATGGTGTCCGGGTTCGTGCCCGCGTCGGCGATCAGGCGGGAGTCCAGGTCGCGTGCCGGGAACGGCGAGTCCAACGGGGACATGCGGAACAGCAGTTGCCGGGTGATCGCTGCCGAGACCGGCGAGACCTTCTCGACCAGTTCCGCCGCCAGTGACCGCGCCGCGGGCAGCACGTCGTCCGGCTCGTGCAGCCGGGTCACCAGGCCGGCCGCCAGCGCTTCGCCTGCGTCGAACACACGCCCGCTGACCATCCAGTCCAACGCCCGGCCCAGGCCGACCAGGCGGGGCAGGAACCACGCCGACGCGCCTTCCGGGACCAGGCCGCGCCGGGTGAACACGTAGCCGAACCGGCTGTCCGTCGACGCGAGCTTGATGTCCGCCGGCAGGATGATCGTGGCACCGGCGCCGACCGCCGCGCCGCGCAGTGCCGCGATCACCGGCTTGTTCATCGCGTAGATCGCCATTGACGCGCGGCCGGCCGGCTCGTGGTAGTCGACCGCGTCGTCGACCACGCTCAGCCCGCCGTCGGACAGGTCGGCGCCGACGCAGAAGTCCCTGCCGTGCCCGGTGAGGATGACCACACGGACGTCGTCGTCGGCGTCCGCCGTGCCGAACGCCTCGGCCAGTTCGTCGGCCATCCGCACCGTGTAGCCGTTGCGGCGCTCCGGGCGGTACAGCGTGACCGTGGCCACACGGTCGGCCACCTCGTACCGGATCTCCTGAAAGCTCGACACGGCGCCTCCTGTCGTGATCCGCGTCATGCTAGGACGGCCGTTCCGCTGTTGACAAGCTGCCAACAGGGAGCAGAATACTGGCGAGTATCTCTTTGCGGGAGGATCCGGCATGAGTACAGAGGCTTTCATCTACGAGGCGATCCGGACTCCGCGCGGCCGGGGGAAGCAGACCGGCTCGCTGCACGCGACCAAGCCGATCTCGCTGGTCGTCGGCCTGATCGACGAGATCCGCAAGCGCCACCCCGGCCTGGACCCGAACACCATCGACGACATGGTGCTGGGTGTCGTGTCGCCGGTCGGCGAGCAGGGCGCGGACATCGCGCGCACCGCGGCCGTCCTGGCCGGTCTGCCGGACACCGTCGGCGGCGTGCAGATCAACCGCTTCTGCGCCTCCGGCCTGGAGGCCGTGAACACCGCGGCGCAGAAGGTCCGCTCCGGCTGGGACAACCTGGTGCTCGCCGGTGGTGTCGAGTCGATGTCGCGGGTGGCGATGGGCTCGGACGGCGGCGCGTGGGCGATGGACCCGGAGACCAACTACTACACGTACTTCGTGCCGCAGGGCATCGGCGCCGACCTGATCGCCACCATCGAGGGCTTCTCCCGGGAGGACGTGGACGGCTACGCCGTGCAGTCCCAGGAGCGGGCGGCGAAGGCCTGGTCGGGTGGCCACTTCGCCAAGTCCGTGGTGCCGGTCGTCGACCGCAACGGGCTGCCCGTGCTGGACCACGACGAGCACATGCGCCCGGAGTCCACAGTGGAGGGACTGGGCAAGCTGGCGCCGTCGTTCGCCGGCATCGGCGAGATGGGCGGCTTCGACGCCGTGGCACTGCAGAAGTACCACTACGTCGAGAAGATCAACCACGTGCACCACGCGGGCAACTCGTCCGGCATCGTGGACGGCGCGGCGCTGGTGCTGGTCGGCAGTGAACAGGCCGGCAAGGACGCGGGCCTGGTGCCCAGGGCGCGCCTGGTCGCCACCGCGACCACCGGCGCCGACCCGACGATCATGCTCACCGGTCCGACGCCGGCGGCCCGCAAGGTGCTCAGGACGGCCGGCCTGACAACGGACGACATCGACATCTTCGAGATCAACGAGGCGTTCGCGTCCGTCGTGCTGAAGTTCATGAAGGACCTGGAACTGCCGGCGGACAAGGTGAACGTCAACGGCGGCGCGATCGCCATGGGTCACCCGCTCGGCGCGACCGGCGCGATGCTCGTCGGCACGGTCGTCGACGAGTTGGAGCGCCGGGACGCCCGCCGCGCCCTGGTGACCTTGTGCATCGGCGGCGGCATGGGCGTGGCAACCATCATCGAGCGGGTGTGAGGGATCAATGAACATGTTCGGATGGGACGCCGACGCGGACGGCATCGTGACACTCACGATGGACGACCCGGACCAGTCGGCCAACACCATGAACGACACGTTCCGCCGGTCCTTCGTGGAGACCCTGGACCGGTTGGAGGCCGAGAAGGACTCGGTCACCGGTGTGATCATCACGTCCGCCAAGAAGACGTTCTTCGCCGGCGGTGACCTGAACCTGCTGCTGTCGGCCAGGCGTGAGGACGCCGCCGCGTTCGCCGAGGGCCTGGCCACCACGAAGGCGAGCCTGCGCCGGCTGGAGACGCTGGGCAGGCCGGTGGTCGCCGCGATCAACGGCGCCGCGCTCGGCGGCGGCTACGAGATCGCGCTGGCCTGCCACCACCGCGTCGCGCTGGACGCGAAGGGCAGCCAGATCGGCCTGCCCGAGGTGACGCTGGGCCTGCTGCCCGGCGGCGGTGGGGTGGCCCGCACGGTGCGCAAGTTCGGCATCCAGAACGCGCTGCTGAACATCCTGCTGCAGGGCCAGCGCCGCAAGCCGCGCGAGGCGCTGGAACTGGGCATGGTCGACGAGGTCGTCGACACGCGCGAGGAGATGCTGGCCAGGGCCAAGGAGTGGATCAAGGCCAACCCGGACGCCGTGCAGCCGTGGGACACGAAGGGCTACAAGATCCCCGGCGGCTCGCCGACCAACCCGTCGTTCGCGGCGAACCTGCCGGCGTTCCCGGCGAACCTGCGCAAGCAGCTCAAGGGCGCGCCGATGCCGGCGCCGGTGAACATCATGTCCGCCGCGATCGAGGGTGCCGCGTTCGACATCGACACGGCCACCAAGATCGAGAGCGAGTACTTCGTCGACCTGGTGCTCAGCCAGACGGCGAAGAACATGATCAAGGCGTTCTTCTTCGACCTGCAGCACATCAACTCCGGCGGTTCCCGGCCGGAGGGATACCCGAAGCACGAGGCGCACCGCGTCGCCGTGCTGGGCGCCGGGATGATGGGCGCCGCGATCGCGTACGTGTGTGCGCGTGCCGGCCTGGAGGTCGTGCTCAAGGACGTCTCGGCCGAAGCCGCCGAGAAGGGCAAGGGCTACAGCGCCAAGCTGCTCACGAAAGCCGTGTCCCGCAACAAGATGACGCAGGACAAGGCCGACGAGGTGCTGGCCAGGATCAAGCCGACCGCCGAGGCCGCCGACGTCAGGGGCGTCGACCTGGTCATCGAGGCCGTCTTCGAGAGCCCCGAGCTGAAGAAGCGGGTGTTCGCGGAGATCGAGCCGTTCGTGGCGCCGGACGCCGTCCTCGGCTCGAACACGTCCACACTGCCGATCACCGGCCTGGCCGAGGGTGTGACCCGGCCGGCGGACTTCGTCGGCCTGCACTTCTTCTCACCGGTGGACAAGATGCCGCTGCTGGAGATCGTCGTCGGCGAGCAGACCAGCGACGCGACGCTGGCCAAGGCGCTGGACATCGCCCAGCAGATCAAGAAGACGCCGATCGTGGTCAACGACAGCCGCGGCTTCTTCACCAGCCGGGTGATCGGCACGTTCCTCAACGAGGCCGTCGCGATGGTCGCCGAGGGTGTGCCGGCGCCGACCATCGAGCAGGCCGGCAGCCAGGCCGGCTACCCGGCTCCGCCGCTACAGCTGATGGACGAGCTGACGCTGACCCTGCCGCGCAAGATCCGCGAGGAGACGAAGGCGGGCGTCGAGGCGGCCGGCGGCACGTGGGAGGCGCACCCGTCGGAGGCCGTGATCGACCGGATGGTGCTGGACTTCGACCGGAAGGGCCGCTCCACCGGCGGTGGCTTCTACGAATACGACGAGAACGGCAAGCGCACCCACCTGTGGACCGGGCTGGCCGAGCACTTCCCGGCGTCGAACGACTACTCGTTCGAGGACCTGAAGGAGCGCATGCTGTTCGCCGAGGCCCTGGAAACCGTGAAGTGCTTCGACGAGGGCGTGTTGCGGTCGGTGCCGGACGCCAACATCGGCTCCATCTTCGGCATCGGCTTCCCGGCGTGGACCGGCGGCGTCGTGCAGTACGTCGAGGGCTACCCGGGCGGCGTGGCCGGCTTCGTGGCCAGGGCGAACGAGTTGGCCGACACCTACGGTGAACGCTTCCGCCCGCCGCAGTCGCTGGTCAACCGGGCCAAGGACGCCGCGTGACGGGGTCGCTGGCGGGCCGCACGATCGTCATGTCCGGCGGCAGCAGGGGGATCGGCCTGGCCATCGCCCTGCGCGCCGCCGCCGACGGCGCGAACGTCACGCTGATCGCCAAGACGGACAAGCCCGACCCCAGGCTGCCCGGCACGATCCACACCGCGGCGGCCGAGATCGAGCAGGCGGGCGGCAAGGTGCTGCCGTTCGTCGGCGACGTCCGTGACGACGACCAGGTCGCCGCGGCCGTCGCCGCGACCGTGGAGCGGTTCGGCGGGATCGACGTCGTGGTCAACAACGCGTCCGCGATCAACCTGGCCAGCATCGGCGAGCTGCCCGCCAAGCGGTACGACCTGATGCTGGACATCAACGCGCGCGGCACGTTCCTGCTCACGTCCCTGGCCCTGCCGCACCTGCTGGAATCGACGAACCCGCACGTGCTGACGCTGTCGCCGCCGTTGGACATGGACCGCAGGTGGCTGCGCGACCACGCCCCCTACACGGTCAGCAAGTACGCGATGACGATGCTGACGCTGGGCGTTGCCGAGCACTACCGGGACCGGGGCGTCGCCGCGAACTGCCTGTGGCCGCGCACGACGATCGCCACGGCCGCCATCCAGAACATCGTCGGTGGGGAGGCGGCGATGGCCGTGTCCCGCCGGCCGGAGATCATGGCGGACGCGGCACACGAGGTGCTCACGCGGCCGGCTGCCGAGTACACCGGGCAGACCCTGATCGACGAGGACGTCCTGCGCGCCGCCGGGGTGTCGGACTTCGCCCGGTACCGGTACGAGGGAGCGACGGAGGAACAGCTCCAATCGGACATATTTCTCGGCTGAGCGGGGTCTGTCGGGAATCCGTGACGCATCCTCAGGACGAACACGGTGCTCGTCAAGGAAACTCTCAGGTTGCGGGAGTGTTGTTGGACGTAAGAGCTTCACGACGCACGTCGCACTCTGGGAGAGCAGGACATGAGCGAGTTCGATCCGCGGTGGTCCGCCGGTCGCCAGGACACCCCTGGCCACCAGGGCCAGCAGGGGGAGCCGGACGGTCAGAACCAGTCCGGCTCCCGCCCCGGCGAAGGTCCGTACCCCGGCTACCCGGGTGCGTACGGCCGGCCGGGATACGGCCAGCCGGGTCCGTTCGGCCAGGAGTACAGCTCCGGCCAGGGCCTCGGTGACCCGTCGAAGGCGTGGACCGGCTACACCTACCCCGGCTCGGCCGGCCAGGCCGGTCCCACCACCCCGCTGGGCCAGCCGGGCTGGCAGCAGCAGGGCGGCCCGTGGGGTCAGCAGCAGTATCCGCAGTACCCGCCCTACGAGCAGCCGCGGCGCCGCCCGATGCGCGCCGTCGGCGTGGCGGTGGGGGCCGTGGCGCTGTCGGTGCTGATCGGCCTGGGCATCGGCCACATCGCCTGGCCGTCCAACAACGCGGTGGACAACGCGTCCAGCGGCGACCAGAACTTCGGTTCGTCGCCCAACTCGTCCGGCGGCACGTCGAGCACGTCGATCAACCTGTCCGCGATCCAGGCGAAGGTCGACCCGGGCCTGGTGGACATCAACACGGTCCTGGGCTACGACAACGCCGAGGCCGCCGGCACCGGCATCGTGCTCACGTCCGGCGGCGAGATCCTCACCAACAACCACGTCGTCGAGGGCGCCACCAGCATCAAGGTGACCGACATCGGCAACGGCAAGACGTACGACGCCTCCGTCGTCGGCTACGACCGGTCGCACGACATCGCGATCGTCCAGCTGAAGGGCGCGTCCGGCCTGAAGACGGAGACGCTGGGCGACTCGTCGAAGGTGTCGGTCGGTGACGCGGTCGTCGGCATCGGCAACGCGGGCGGTGCCGGTGGCACCCCGAGCGCGGCGGCCGGCACGATCACCGCGCTGAACCAGTCGATCACCGCGTCGGACGACTCGGACAGCAGCTCCGAACAGCTGTCCGGCCTGATCCAGACGAACGCCAACATCCAGTCCGGCGACTCGGGCGGTTCGCTGGTGAACAGCTCCGGCCAGGTCATCGGCGTGGACACGGCCGCGTCCAGCGGCTACCAGTTCAGCGGCGGTCCGTACGGGCAGGGCGGCAGCGACGGCAGCAACACCGGCCACCAGGGCTTCGCGATCCCGATCAACCAGGCCATCTCGCTCGCCCACCAGATCATCGGCGGCCAGTCGTCGGACACCGTGCACATCGGCCAGTCGGCGTTCCTGGGCGTCCAGGTCGGTGACGCCGGACAGCAGAACCAGGGCCGGTTGGGCAACGGTGGCGGTCAGTTCGGCAACGGCGGCCAGAACGGTTCCGGCGCGTCCAACGGCGCCGAGATCGCCGGTGTCATCGCCAACAGCCCCGCCGAGGCGGCCGGCCTCCAGGAGGGCGACGTGATCACCGCCGTCAACGGCACGGCCGTCGACTCGGCCTCGACACTGACCAAGCTGATGGACACCCACCACCCGGGCGACAAGCTGACCGTGACCTACACCGACGTGTCGGGCACGCAGCACACCACCACGGTGACGCCGGTCGCCGGCCCGGTGGGCTGACCGAAGACCTTTCCCCAGGGTGGCCCTCGCCGAACACGGCGGGGGCCACTCGACGTCTCAGGCCGTTGTCGGCACCGGTCCGGTCCAGGCGCGCATCAGCTCCGCGTAGCGCGGGGACGTGCCGAGCAGGTCGGCGTGGGCGCCGAGGACCGGCCGGCCGCCGTCCAGCACGAGGACCTGTTCGGCCCGGATGGCCGAGGT